>JBEEMM010000001.1:0-37366 GCA_041192685.1 Bacteroidota bacterium
GTAATAATGGCGAACGAAAACAGTTCGCGCTGGCTGTCTGGATCCATCCAAGAATCCCATATTCCAGCCATGGCAAACGGACGGTTTTTGCCCTGGAGGTAGACCAAGTAGGGTTCGCTGAGCTTGCGGTCAAACGGACCTTCAATAAAGGCATCGGCCAAGACCAAGCAACGCTGACTCCGTATAGCCTTGCGAAAACTCGGCTTCTGAATGATGCCCTTGGCCCCATTATAGCGCGGATCGTTGTCGGGATTATGATCGCCCTCCGCTCGGGCATTGATGAACATCATCTTCGAGGTGGCCCAAGAGGGGCGAAATCCAAACTGATAGAATTGGATCTGTTTTGGTGCATCACTGGTAATCACCGGCGTCGCGCTGCCTGGAGCAATGTTGGCATTTGCGCGCCATAGCTCCGGCTGAATCGCTTCGGCTCCAAAGCGCTTTTGGAGCACCTCGAGCTTGGATACCTGAACATAGCGACCGCACATAATTAATTGATTCTTTGATTTAATTTATTGTTATTAAAACACTGGTTATATAGTACTTATAATTCTATATAGTTAAAACCTATCGCCCCTTTTACTGCTTTCTATTGGCCAAAAGTGGTGGCGGATCCCCACTGAAAGGGTTGGGTCTCCCTATGGTTTGCGCAGCCATCCCAAAGGCCCTAACGACAGACCGGTCTCCGTAGCGAATCCGAATTCGATCCATTGCCTCACTCAATCGATAACCCCGGTCGTCCAGCTCAAAGAGGCCAAACTGCTCCCCTCCTCCTACCAGTCCGCTAAATCGAATTCCGATTAGGCGAACCCTCTGGCGCCGATCGTGAAGCTGCCGAAAAAGACTTTCGCCAACCTCTAAAAGCACATGGTCCGCAGCAGTGTATGGGATTTGACGCTGCCGCGAAACCGTTTGAAAGTCAGAATAGCGAATTCTCACCGAAACATTGCTCGTGAGCCGATGGCCGCGCCGTAGCTGAAAGGCGAGGTTCTCGGTCATTGCCGCAAGCATGCCCTTGAGCTTAACCTCATCGAGCGTATCCTGCTCAAAAGTTCGCTCGGTCGAAATCGACTTGCGCTCATGATAGGGCCTGACGGGGCGGTCATCTACTCCCTGGGCCTTGCTCCAGAGGTCTAAGCCGGGTTTGCCAAGAACCTGATAGAGTAGTTCTGAGGGCATCTCTTGGAGCGTTGCAATGCGCTGAACACCTAAGGCGCGAAGAGACTGGTAGGTCTTCTCCCCCACCATGGGAATTTTACGCACCGAGAGTGGAGCCATAAACAGCCGCTCAATACCTCGGGGTACGTGGCGATGGTTGTTTGGCTTGGCTTCTCCCGTAGCCACCTTGGCAACGGTCTTGCTGGTAGACAGGCCAAAGGAAATCGGGAGTCCCGACTCGCGAATTACTCGATCGCGCAAGTCCTGAGCAAACTGATAGGTTCCAAAAAATCGGTCCATGCCGCTTAAGTCTGCATAGAATTCGTCGATGGATGCCTTTTCAAGCACAGGGACCGCCTCGCTCACAATCTCGGTCACCACCTTGGAGTGCTTGGTGTACTCCATGGAGTTGCCTCGAACAACCACCGCCTCGGGACATAATTCGCGTGCCATGCGCATAGGCATCCCTGAACGTACGCCCGTCTGGCGAGCCTCGTAGCTGCAGGCCGCAACCACGCCTCGATCGCTTACTCCACCCACGAGCACGGGAATTCCGTGCAGCCTGCTGTCCATAAGTCGCTCAACAGATACAAAAAAGCTGTCAAGATCCATGTGGAGTACGGTTCGATCCATGAATCCTTAGGCCACATGCTGGTTCAGCGAGCGACGAAGTTCGTGTACTTCACTTTGAAGGTTTTCTAGTCGGGCGAGAATTACCTGATCCATATTGGGCTTGGTTGTCAGATCAAGCTGAATAAAGCCTTGAACCTTCCACACCTCAATGAGCTCGTCAACGTGCACGGAATAGGGCTTGTATACGGGGTTGTCGGACACTAAGTCCAGGCAGCCAGCCTCGGCAATGCGGTTGATGGCGCGCTTAAAGACCACACCCTGCTCTTGAGTCAAAAAAACATAGAGTTCATTGGTCTTAATGCTTCGCCAGTCTTGAACATAGCTCGAAATCACATAGGAACCTGACATAATGGGAAGCATACTGTCTCCTTGAATTTGAAAAACCCGTCGTGTTTCTTCGTGCGCAAACTCGGGAAGGGGGAGCGCAAACTGGGGTAGGGCTTCGATAAAATCTAGATCGCCATAGCCTCCCAGATAGCCCGCTGCCGCTTTGACCGGAACCACAGAAACTCGCTCACTCCCCTCGCGAGAGTCCACTGCTACCGTAAGCACGCGAAGCTTTTGACCCGACAGTTCTTTAGTAGTCCGCGCGTCACCCGACACCAATGCGTCAATAGTACAGGCAAACAACTGAGCCATGGCCTTGAGGCTGTCGAGCTTCGGCTCCGCCCTCCCCTCTTCGTAGGAGCCCACTTGGGCACGATTTAGCCCCAGTCGCTCTGCGAGCTGAGCTTGAGTCCATCCTTTGGTTTTGCGATGGTTCTTGATTTGTTCTGCTAGTGCCATGTTCTTAAAATTAGTATGCTAATATAGTTAGTAATTTTAATTTATTCAAATTTTTTTAGATGGGTGCCCCCGCCATGGCATGGCCCGCAATCCACCCCGTCGTCCAAGCTGCCTGAAAGTTGAATCCACCCGTGAGGGCGTCGATGTCCAGTATTTCGCCAGCAAAATAGAGCCCGGGATGTAGGCGGCTTTGCATCGTAGTAAACGAAACTTCCTCGAGAGCAACTCCGCCAGAGGTAACAAACTCGTCTTTGTTGGTGGATTTTCCGACTACATTGAAGGCGGATTCCGTGAGCACCTCAGCCCACTTGCGCAGCTGGGGTTTGCTTAAATCAGACCAATTGGCGGCATCAGGAATCCGAGCAAAGGCTGCTAGGGACTGCCACAAACGAAGCGGAATGCCAAAAAGGGCATTGGAACGAACGCGCTTGCGCTGGTGGTTGACGTCCTTGCGAAGAGCATTGAGCTCGTCCAGCAACTCTTCGGTACTAAACTGGGGCGTCCAATTGACATAAATAGTGAAGCGGTGGTCGCAATTGGCCATCCATCGCGCTCCAAATGCACTCATTTTAAGCACCGCTGGGCCACTTAGGCCCCAATGCGTGATGAGCATTGGCCCCTCTGTTTCGAGTCCGCCAACGGGAACCGTTACGCGCACGTTGGCGAGGGAAACCCCCGATAGGTCTTCTATGCGCGGATCCCTGACGTTAAAGGTAAAAAGCGAAGGTATTGGCGGCACAATTTGGTGGCCTAATTCGGCGAGCACATCCCAAGTTTTTTTACTGGATCCGGGGGCTAAAAGTACCCGGTCCGCCTCAATAATGCGGCCGCTTTCTAGGGCTAAACTCCAGGTGCCGTCGGATTGTGAAACAAGGTTTTTTAGGCCCGAATGCAGCTCGAAACGAACGCCAGCAGACTCCGCCATGGAGAGCAAGCAGTCTATAATAGTTTGAGAGTCGTCGGTAACAGGAAAAACTCGCCCGTCTTCTTCGACCTTAAGCGATACGCCGCGATCTTCAAACCACTCCATGGTATCGCCACAGGCAAAACGAGAAAAGGGGCCAAGCAATTCCTGCCCGCCCCTTGGGTAATAGTCTGTTAGGTCGCGAGGGTCAAAGCATGCGTGGGTTACGTTGCATCGCCCTCCTCCTGAAATACGAACTTTTCCGAGGAATTGTGCGGACTTTTCAAGGAGGTAAACTTGAGCCTGAGGATTGGCCTCTGCTGCTGCAATAGCGGCAAAAAAACCCGCAGCTCCTCCACCAACGACTACTAAACGCTCTGACATGATGCCAAAGGTAGACCGAAGCCTACCATTGCGGCGACAGGTCGGACTTTCGATAGACTTCAATCATGCGGTTTGCCTTCTCAAAGTACTGTATGTCATAAATGCCATAAAGCATCGTACCGTCTTCTCGAAGATCGAGTTCGGTAACGGACTTGGTGTTAAAACCATAAATAAGCAGCTCGTCTTTGGCAATTTCGCAGACTCCCGCATCGATTACTCCCGTGAGAATTTCGTAGTTGCGGCGAAGCTTCTTGTGCGAAGGCCTCATTAACTTAGAATTGGTTACTGCTTGACTGTTGTGAAAGTCATTCCGGCAGTGATCGTCGCAGTACTTCTTATCTGCTCTTCCAAAAACTGGAAGGCCGCAGTTAATACAAAACCTGTTATCTCTGTGTTGCATGGCTAATAGAAATTTTGAGTTAATAATTATAATTATTTCGAAAGTATGTCAACATTTGTAAACAAAAAACAAGGTAAACGAGTAATTAACAAGATGTTAATAAATTCCGGAACTTACGTTTATAACCTAATTAAGTAAACCCACCGGCCGTGCTTTGCCCTGTTTAATCAAAATTTATAAATCATGAAAAATAAAGTTCAGTTAATTGGTTATGTGGGGCAAGACCCCGAATTCCGCAACTTTGAAAATGAGGTATCGCGCCTTAAATGCTCCATCGCAACCCACGACCGTGTGAAGAATGCGGAGGGGACCTACGAGGACCGAACCACCTGGCACAATGTTGTGATGTTTAATAAGCTGGCGTCAAGGGCGAGCAAAATTCTAAAGCGCGGCGACCTCTGCGCCATTGAAGGTTCGCTCTCCTACTACAGCTATACGAATACCGAGCAGCAGTCCGTGAACCGAACCGACGTTGTCGCCCGAGACTTTACCTACTTGGGTAATACCTCTGCAAAGGAGCGCAAGCCGGTCGAAGAAACGGCATAGAGCTCTAAAGAGGTCCATGAGTCTTTAGCCTGAATCTCGTCAAACTCCCTTTTCAGTAGGTTAAACGTTTGATACGGAACAGGAGCGCCACTGCCTTGCGGAATTGCCTTAGCTATTCCTGAGGAGTGCGACTGACCTTGGACCTCTTCCCACACCTGCCAGTGGCTGCTTTGATTGCCAGACCGAAGCTCCAAATCAACTCCCCATGACGCATTGAGCGGAAGGTTCTGGTAGTGCGCAATCCCCTCAAGCTGGGGACTCCCTGCTGCGTCAATCCTGCGCAGTACCTCGCCCAGCCGAAGGGATACCCGTTCTCGAGAATAATCCTCAAGAGCTACGCCAGTCTCGACGGTAACTGTCGGAACCCCCAACTCTTGGGTCCACTCTCCGAAAGCCGTTGGGTAGTAGGCATCGTCGAACCGAGCATAGCCCCAGTTGGGCTCAAGCTCTTGCATTAGACTACTAATGGTTCCGGCCCAAGCCTGGGCAGGTTCCGAAAAGGATTCATGGCCTTGATTGATGACACGGGGAGCCAATACACTAAGGCTGCTAGGAATAGCCTGCCCATTCGGGCAAAACAAGCTTCGCTGGTCGTGAAGGTTTAGGGCCAGCTTAAACGATCGTGAGGCCAATACTGACTTCAGTAGGTCGGATTCGAGCGGACCTTGATCTCGCGCCCTTCGGTTAAGGTCAATACCCTCGCTGGTGAGGCGAGTAAATGCATCAACACCAGTGGGGTTCACCAAGGGCACAAGGGTCCAATCGCATTGAGGCTGTCCGCAGCGAATCAAGTGCAGCAGGGCCTCAAAGCCGGTCGGTTCGTTGCCGTGCATCATTGACCAAGCAATCCTAGGCTCCCCTCCTGCTGCATCCGGGTGATTCAAAAGCCAAAAAGGAGTCCGTTCTGCAGGAGCAATATTATGAAGAACCCAACCGCCAAATGCTGCCGCTTCGGCGAGCAATTGAGAGCGAATGCTAAAGTTTTGGTAACGCACAGGTTCAAAAGTAGTGTACACGAGGACCTAACTTCGGAATATGAAAGTACAAGCGTTTATTTTGGCTTTTGCCCTCGCGGACACATCGGTCTATGCTCAAGAACTAACCTTTGCGATGGGCAGCTGCGCGGAGTTAAGCGACCACGAAAGCGAGCTAATTTTCACCCAAATTGAGACTAAAAAACCGGATTTTTTCTTTTGGCTAGGCGACAACACCTACTATACCAACGGGGAATGGAACGACAGCATTCGGATGGTGGAAAACTGGAGGCGGAGGCATGCAAGTCCACCCCTTGCGCATATGATGCAGAGCACCAGCCAGCGTGCCATTTGGGACGATCACGATTTCGGTCCCAATGATGCAGACAGCACCTATGCGCTTAAGGGGGTTAGCGCGAAGATCTTTAGTTCTGTTTTTAAGGATACACCCTTTTCTTTGGCTGAATTCGGAGACCTCAGGTGGCAGGAGCGACGGGGATCCGTGCTTATTATTGGTCTCGATGACCGAACGCACCGTGGTCCAGTGGGCACCCAGGTCCTCGGGATTGGTCAACTCGATTGGGTTTCTGAAGTCCTTAAGGCCCATCACGATGCTCCCATGGCATTTGTAGCGATTGGATCGCAGGTACTTAACCTATATGAGTCTTTTGAAAATATGGCACGCTACCCCAACGAACGCCTCGAGCTACTCAAGCGATGCGCCGAATTCCCAGGTCAGGTGGTGTTTTTAACGGGCGACCGGCACCATGGAGAAATTGAAGAGGCAACCTTTGAAGGCAAGCGATTTATTGAAGTTTGTTCGTCTCCCCTTACCTCCAAGGTCTTTGCACCCAGCAGCCTTGAAGCCTCTACCAATACTACGATACGCGGCAATCCAATAAATCAAAAGCACTTCACAGTAATCAAGGTTTCTAAGAAGAAACTAGACATTGAATATTTCAGCACTCAAGGCGAAACAATTGTAAACGCTTCCTACGAATTGTAACTTTGATGAATGCAGTGTTTACCCCTAGAGAATTTACGTTTTAAGGAGTGGCTGGATTCTCAAAACCGAAGTGCGAACTCGATTGCTGGCACCCTTGGTGTTTCTCGTGCGGTCCTTTCGCACATATTAAGTGGTCGAAATAAGCTCAGTCTAAGCGTGGTGCAAAGTGCCGCTAGGCACTACAAAGACTTTGATCTTTATTACGTCGTGCTGGGCGAGCAGCACAGAAAAATACCGAGCTATGAATCGATTGCGACGCAGTCGCCAGCCTTTGCATCGAAGGTAAATACAACCCTAGCCAAGGCTGCGAACCACTTTGATCAAGTCGCCCTAGTGCCCAATGGTAGCTTTAGGGTCTTTCTTTCTGAAATGGCCTAAACCTTTAGTCTAAAATCTGGGTTTCACTCCTATGTACAAAATTGAACGCGAGCAGTTTCTGCCCATATCGAAAGAGGAGGCCTGGAAGTTTTTTTCTTCACCAAAGAATTTGGCCAAAATCACACCTAATAGTTTGGGCTTTAAAGTTCATGGGGAAGTGCCAGACGAGATGTACCCAGGCTTGTTCATTGAATACACTGTTTCTCCCCTCTTGGGAATTCCCATGACTTGGGTGACCGAGATTACCCATGTCGCAGAAGGCGAATATTTTGTCGACGAGCAGCGCGTAGGACCCTACGCCATTTGGCATCACGAACACTTCTTTAAGGCTGTGGAGGGTGGCGTGCTTATGCGCGACGTAGTCCATTATAAGGTTCCATTCGGATTCCTTGGGGCATTGCTGCACCCCATTATTGTTCGCCCCAAGCTCGAGCAAATTTTCTTGTTCCGTTGGCAGACCAACGAACGCCTTTTTGGCAAGGCTTAACTTTGCTGCAATGAACAAGCCCAAAATCACGGTCAACCCCATCGACATCGACAAGGTTGCACAAAATCCAGGCTTGCTGCCCTACGCACACAGCGTGAGCTCGCCTCCGATTGTGCCCACCAAAGAAGGAGTTATAAAGCACCAGTCTTTGGAGGCCATGGCCTACCAGACGGACCAACAAATGGACCTGCTTCGAAAGCAGATGGAGCTTCTTGCCGAGCAGGCCAAGGCAATACAGCGACGCCGCGAAGTCTCAGAGTGGGTATATTCCGCAAAACTTAGTTTTAAGCCCGTAATTAACCATACCTACCACCTTTACCGCAAGGAGGACAGCACTATGATTCTCTCGATGCTAAGTCCTGAAGAATGGTCACTCTCCAAAAGAAGCACCATGGAATTCCTCAATTCAATTCGCCTCTTGGCGGACCTTACCTGGGACATTGAACGTTGATTGATTTAGATCATTCCTGCTGGCGACCCGCTCAGGGACATGCTCAAAAAGAGCTGTGGTTTTTGCACGGCTACGCAAGCGATGAAAACGATTTGTTCGGCTTAGCCAGACTGATTCCGAGCGACTGGAATGTGCGCTCCCTCCGTGCACCACGCACCCTACCTACCGGCGGATACGCTTGGTACGACCTGCATTTTGATAGTAATGGGGTGCGGCAAGTTGGCATGGATCAGGTTATGGAAAGCCTAACTGAACTTCGGAAGCTTTTAGAACAAGCCACACTTAAACCAATATTGTTTGGTTTTTCGCAGGGCGGGATTGTCGCCAATGCCCTTGCGGCTTCGAACCCCGAGCTAATTTCTGGCTGCGTTGCCGTGGCGAGCTACTTTCCGAGCGATTGGTTTAAAGGGAGTTTGGACTGGAATGCCACCGAATCCCTGGCTCACTTGGCCGTTGTGGGCGACGAAGACGGGGTAATACCCCCCAGCCTTTCGCTACCCAGCTATTCTGAAGCCAATCAGTCGGGCGCCGGAATCGAGGTTCAGCGATTCCCTATGGGTCATGGAATTGCCCCCGACAGCTGGCAGGCTATTTCGAGGTGGCTATTGCAGAATTAGCATCAGACCTCCAGCGAAACCATCCCCAGCAGGCCAGTCCCGCCATTAGGCCGCTGTACATCGCATAAACCCATAAACCTCGGTCGGCATAGAGCCAGATTCCAATGCCGTTGAGTGCCAGCCAAAGGGGCCAGTTCCAACGGTCGCGCTGAACTTGCCAAAGGGTGGCTAAAAGTCCTCCCGAAAACATAACGGCGTCTGCTAGCGGACGGGGATTATCAGTATGCCTTATCATCAAGCAAGCAATCCCAAGGGTTAAACCCAGCGTCAAAAGCAGAGCAAGAGGACGACTAATTATTGGACCTGAAGCAGACGCAGGACGGCCCCAAGAGAACCAGCCGTAGACAGCAAGCAGTGCGTAGCTCAAGTTTAAAAAGGATTCCGCATAAAGTTTGGAATCAAAAAGCAGAATTACCGCGAGGGAGGATCCAAAAAATCCAAGAACCCAGGCCCAACGAATGCGCAAAGCCAAGACCACGACAAAGCTGAGGTTCAGCAGGGCCGATAGAATTTCAATTACGAACACTGGGGCTTTGCTAGCCTACATGCTGGCCAACCAGATCGGCAGCCTCCTGAAGCAATGTGGCAGAATAGACCTTAAGTCCACTTTCTTCAATGAGTTTTTTTGCCTCGGCGGCGTTGGTTCCCTGAAGGCGCACTATGATGGGAACAGGGATCTCGCCAATGCTCCGGTAGGCATCAACAATTCCTTGAGCAACCCTATCGCAGCGAACGATTCCACCAAAAATATTCACGAGAATGGCCTTTACATTGGGATCCTCGAGGATGATTCTAAAGGCAGTCTCCACTCGCTGTGCGTCTGCCGTTCCGCCCACGTCTAAGAAGTTTGCAGGGTTTCCGCCGGCCATTTTAATGATATCCATGGTGGCCATGGCAAGACCCGCCCCGTTGACCATGCAGCCAACATTGCCGTCGAGCTTTACAAAATTTAGTCCCACCTCGGCCGCGCGGACTTCGGTTGGATCCTCTTCGCGGTGGTCACGAAGTGCCTCAAGGTCAGGATGACGAAACAAGGAGTTGTCGTCGAGAGCGACCTTAGCATCTACCGCCATAATCTTATTGTCGCTGGTCTTTAGGACAGGATTAATCTCAAACAAGGCAGCGTCAGCGCCCTCGTAGGCTTTGACCAAACTTTTAACAAAAGCTACCATTTCCTTAGTGGCTGCTCCGTTTAAGCCCAGGTTGAACGCAATCCGACGCGCCTGAAAATCCTGGAGTCCCACGGAGGGATCAATGTGCTCGGTAAAAATGCGTTCGGGGTGATTTTCCGCAACCTCCTCGATGTCCATTCCGCCGTCAGGGCTGTACATGATCATTGGGCGACTGGCTGCTCGATCGAGCAAAACAGACATATAGTATTCCTCCGTAGGTGATTCGCCGGGGTAGTATACGTCTTCTGCAATGAGCACCTGGTGTACCTTCTTGCCTTCTGCCGAAGTTTGGGGCGTAACGAGCATCATGCCTAAAATTTGGCTGGATCGTTCGCGCACCTCATCAAGACTCTTGGCAAGCTTCACGCCACCGCCTTTTCCGCGTCCGCCTGCATGAACCTGAGCCTTAACCACATGCCATGATGTGCCGGTCTGCTCGGTGAGTTTCTTCGCAGCAGCCACCGCCTCGTCGGGTGTTGTGGCTACGATTCCTCGCTGAATGCGAACCCCATAACTAGCCAAAATTTCTTTGCCTTGGTATTCGTGAAGATTCATAGTTATTGGGATTTAGGGTTCTTTAAAGGACCGCGCAAAAGTACGTCTGAGAGCGCTGATTTCACCCGTACTTTTGAGGAATGAGCCACTTGATTGAAGCCGAAAACCTGCATAAGAGCTACGGAAGCCTTCAGGTGCTTCAAGGAATTGATTTTAGCCTGAATTCGTCAGAATTTGTTGCGATTACGGGGGCCAGCGGCTCCGGTAAATCTACCCTTCTTCATCTTTTAGCAGGTCTTGATAAACCAGACCAGGGACAACTTGCATTTGAGGGATTGCCTTATCCGCAATCCGGCAAGGCCCTTGACCTGTTTCGCAACCAGAGCCTTGGGCTTGTCTTTCAGTTTCACCACTTGATGCCTGAACTCACAGCCCTTGAGAACATCCTACTCCCGGCAATGATTGCGGGTAATTATGGTAAAAACCCTGAAGATCAGGCTCGAGCAATTGCCGAACGCCTCGACGTGGCCGACCGATTGAACCACCGCCCCGACGAACTTAGCGGGGGTGAGCAGCAGCGAATCGCCATTGCCCGGGCGCTCATCAATCAACCCAAAGTGCTTCTTGCAGACGAACCTTCGGGCAATTTGGATCGCGGTCGGTCGGAGGAACTCTACCGGCTTCTCGACGAGTGCCGCAAAGTCTGGAACGTTGCCATTGTTGTGGCCACCCATTCCGACTGGCTCGCAGGCAAGGCAGACCGACGCCTGCACCTGCAGGACGGGCAATGGACGTAGCTGACCTTCTCTTGTCTTGGGCGGACCGTGTAGAACGCCCTGATTTTGTAGCCTTGGACCCGATTTCTCTGCCTCGTAGGTTCATGGACGACCCCCAAAGTGCCGAATTAGTGGGATTTATGGCTGCTACCATTGCCTGGGGGTCGAGGACATCCATCATTGCTTCGGCAGAAAGAGCGGTTGGCGAAATGGGCGATCGGCCCGCGCAATGGCTCATCGAGGCCGACGAATCCGACCTCAAGCAACTGCCATGGCGGCACCGAACCCTACTGGCTGAAGATTCCGCTCTAATATTGACTGGGCTGCAAGCAGCGCTTCGCAAAAGGGGCTCGCTGGCGGGCTTATTTGCCCTGAAACCCGACGAAACCGATTTTGGTCCTGCCATTGATCGCGCCCGGATCGAGTTGCTTGGCGATGCCATAACCACCCGTACCGCAAAGCATATTGCCAGTCCTGCTGCGGGCTCTGCGGCAAAACGACTTCATTTGTTTTTGCGCTGGATGGTTCGCCCCAACCGACGCGGTGTCGATCTGGGGATTTGGTCCCACCTGCCAAAGTCTGCCCTGAGCTGCCCCTTGGATGTTCACAGCGGTAGAGTCGCGCGCGGAATTGGACTGCTGCAGCGCAAGCAAAACGACGCCCTGGCCGTCAAGGAACTCGACCAAGCCCTTCGCCTTATTGACCCCGAAGACCCAGCCCGGCTGGATTATGCGCTTTTTGGACTGGGAATTGAGGCTGGTGAACTTTGGCGCAACTACTAAAACCAGAATAGCCCGTCGCTGCAAAAGCACATGCTCAAAGGATCAGGACCTCGGTGCGTCGGTTTCGCGCCCTACCCTGCTCCGTTTGGTTTGATTCAAGTGGTTTGCTTAGGCCATAACCTTTGAATTCCAATTGATTGCTATCAACTCCCTCATTAATAAGTTCAAGAACTACTCCCTTGGCACGGCGCTCCGACAAATCAAGATTGTAGGCTGGGCTGCCCACATTGTCGGTATGCCCCTCGATGCAAACCCTAACCTTGGAATTGGCCTTGAGCCATGCAACCAAACTGAGCAACTCTGGCCGCGATTGGGGCAGAAGCACCTCGGAATCCGTAGCAAAATATAGGTTTTCAAGCCTTGTGCGCTGGCCCGACTCAATGGGCAGCAGCCAAAGGGTATCCATTTGGGAATCCTTGAAGCGTTCGGTTAAAACCCTGCGCTCGCTCAGCATTTGGTAGCCCGCTGCCTGTATTTGAAATCCGCGCGGACTTCCCTCGACCAGCGCCACTTGATAGCTTGGGCCCTGGTGGTCGACCACACTTGACTGTTTTGGGTCTGAAATCTTCCACTTTGCATCGGAAACCAGGCTTCCCTTGGCTCGGTCGGCAACCCAGACCGTCCACCAGAGAATTGGACTGGGTTGGTAGGCCTCGGGCAGCGAGAGCTGGTATAAATCAACCCGGCCAGCGCCTTCACCAAGGAGTCCGCCGCGTGCAAAAAAAGCCTCTTTGCCGTCGGGACGGACCACCAAACCAAAATTGTCAAGGTGGTCATTCAACGGAGGCGGGAGGTGCTGGGGCTCAGACCAAGTGCTGTCTGAAGTTCTCCGGCTCAGGTATAAGTCCAATCCGCCCATACCCTCCCGACCGCTGGAGGCGAAATAGAGGGTATTGCCGTCGGCATGCAAAAACGGGGTAGACTCTGCGCCAATGGAGTTAATAGGTGCGGGCAAGGGCGCAACCTGGGTCCACCGTCCGTCGCGCAACCGGGCATGCCAAATATTGGCGGTTCCGTCGCCTTGACGCGATTCCCGTACAAAAAAAAGCTCTCGACCGTCCGCCGAAAGGCAGGGCTGTGATTCCCATTGGCCCGTGTTGATAGCCGGGCCGGCATTTTGCGCTTCGGACCAGCTGCCGTCCGGGCGCAGAAAAGAAAAATAGACATCGCAGGACCCGTAGCCTTCTTCTCGCTCGCAGGCTGCAAAAGCCATCATTTTTTGATCGCCCCGAATGCTGACCGCCCCTTCGTTCCCTATGGTGTTGAGTCCGCCGGGGAGCGCAAAGGCCTTGGACCAAGTGCCCTCAATCCTCCGGCTAGCCATAATTACTTCATCACCGCGCGCACTGGGCTGCCGAGCGGTGAAGTAAAGGCTTGCGTTGTCGCCCGAAATGCTCGGGAAGTAGTTCATTTCAAGCTGGTTCACCGAATCATTAAGCCTAGAAAAGGCGTATTCACCAGGGCGGAGCAATGCCTTTTGGGCAAATCTGGCCGAGGCTCTAATCCGTTCCGCCTCTTGACGCTGCGCGGAGGGTGTTTTAGGGAGCGCTAAATATGCAGTGGCTGCAGAATCCGCGTGAACGTACCATCCCTGAAGCATGGCATTGGTCGTCCAGCGAAACATGGCTTGACGTTCTGCGCCTGCGGCAGCTCCGCGCTCAAAGGCATCGCGAGCCTTTTGATCGTCGAGCGGCTCAAAGGCAGAATAAGCTTCACCCAAGGTAACCCATGCGGCAGCATAGTCGGGATTCGAGGAGAGCAGCTTCTCGAGCTGAGTACGCGCTTTTTGAACCTGGGGAGGCTTTGACCGCAGCAACTCCATTGCCTTCTGAAAACGAAGGACTTCAGCCTTGGACTGCGCAAGGAGAAGTACCGGGAAACCCAGCACTGCCAAGAGAAAAATCCGCCTAAGCATAGGCTGCAAGGTACGCGCAGAGCACCTACCTTTGGTTTTTGGCCTATACCTCAATGTCTGAAACGCAATTAGATCGTGTACGCGACGTGTTCACCCGCTACCTCAAGGAGCGCGGTCAACGCAAAACACCGGAACGCTATGCGATTTTAAGCGAGGTGTATGCCGAGGCTGGGCACTTTGACGTAGAAACGCTGTATTCGGGCATGAAGGCCAAGAACTACCACGTGAGCAGGGCCACGCTCTACAATACTCTAGACCTTCTTGTGGAATGCGGCTTGGTGCGGCGCCACCAGTTCGCGACCAACCAGGCGCACTACGAGAAATCCTACTTTAACCGCCAGCACGACCACCTTTTAATGGTCGATAACGGTGAGGTCATCGAGTTCTGCGATCCACGAATCCAGCAAATTAAGGCCAGTATTGCCGAGCTCTTTGGAGTGGAGGTTACCGGGCACCAACTATACATCTACGCTAAATCCAAAAACATACAATGAAGGGTGCTGACATACTCCTTGGCCTGCAGTGGGGCGACGAGGGCAAAGGTAAAATTGTGGACGTCCTTACCAGGGACTATGATGTGGTTGCGCGCTTTCAGGGCGGACCCAATGCAGGACACACCCTTGAATTCAACGGGATTAAGCATGTACTTCACACGATTCCCAGCGGAATTTTTCATCCGAAGGCCATCAATATCGTGGGCAACGGTGTCGTCATCGACCCCGTAGTGTTCATGCGTGAGATCGATAAACTCATACCCTTCGGAGTCTCTTTTGCGGACTGCTTAAGGATTTCGCGCAAGGCTCACCTTATTCTTCCTACGCACCGCCTGCTGGATGCGGCATCGGAGGCTGCCAAAGGGAAAAACAAGATTGGTTCCACCCTCAAGGGCATTGGTCCGTCCTACATGGATAAAACTGGGCGAAACGGACTTCGCGTTGGAGACATTGAGCTGCCTGACTTCTCAGAGCGCTACCAAGCCCTCAAAGACAAGCACCTTCAAATGCTCGAAGGTGCGACCCTAGCTTTTGAACTTGACGAAGCCGAAGCGGAATGGCATGCAGCCATTGCCAGATTGCTTGAGCTTCCGCTAGCTGATACCGACATTCTGATTCAAGAGGCCTACCGCGCGGGCAAGCGAATTTTGGCCGAAGGCGCGCAGGGCACTATGCTCGACATCGACTTTGGAACCTACCCCTTTGTAACCTCCTCCACCACGACCGCTGCAGGTGCATGCACGGGCTTGGGTTTGGCGCCCAACCGCATCGGCGAAGTCATTGGAATTTTTAAGGCCTACTGCACCCGCGTGGGCAGCGGTCCCTTCCCTACCGAATTGGACGACGAGTTGGGAGAAAAAATCCGCCAAATTGGACGAGAGTTTGGCTCGACAACTGGCCGGCCGCGCCGCACGGGCTGGCTTGATTTAGTGGCTCTTAAGTACGCTGTTGAAGTGAACGGGGTAACGCAACTCATGATGATGAAGGCTGACGTGCTCAGCGGGCTCGACAGCCTCGAGGTCTGTACCTCCTACCGATACCGCGGCGAAGAGGTAGACCACCTTCCCTACCGACTTGATGCACAGCTTCTTGAGCCGGTCTACCAAAGCCTCCCGGGCTGGAGCGAAGACTTGACGGGGGTGCGAAAAACAACGGATCTCCCTGATACCCTAACGTCCTATGTGCGTTTTATCGAGGATTTCACGGGAGTTCCGGTGGTCTTGGTCTCGGTTGGCCCCGACCGCGAGCAAACCCTATGGCGACGCTAGGCAGAACCAAGCTTACTTCGCTCGCGCTGCTGCTTGCAGGCATGCTCGGCGCACAAACGATACAGCTCAAGCAGGCCGACCGATTCACCGTGGTGAATTTAGACGGTCGCAGTGTGACCAAACTGCGCGGCCGCGTCAAGCTCGCGAGCGCCGAAGGGGTCTTTACCTGCGACAGCGCCGACTGGTACCGGGGTGAGAACCGTCTTTTTGCCTACCACAACGTGCGCTTTGCCGGCCGTGAAGGCCTAGTAATTCGGTCTCGAGTCTTGGAATACCTCAATGGCGAGAGCTACTTCTCGGGCGGAGTTACGGTTTCAGACGGCGATCAAAGCCTGAAAACCTCGAGCCTGCGCTACAGTACGTCAACCAAAAAAGGGATTTTTAGCCAGCGTGCAGAACTCAGCACCAAAGACGGCAATCTGACTTGCCGACGCGGAGATTTCAATGGAGGCAGCTATCGATTTTTGGGTGATGTTCGATGGACCGGCGACAACGACCGGCTTTACAGCGAACAAATGGACTACCGATCGGAGCAGGGAAGTGTGCAATTACCCCTTGGGGGGTCCGGTCGCTTCGATCAGGATTCCCTAGTATTTGGCGGCGGAACCCTAAATCTGAGGGGATCCCGATACTTTGATTTTAACAATGGCGTGCAAGGCTGGGGGCCGTCTCGGCAGTTTAGGGCTGACCGGTTCCAAAGATGGTCTGACGCCGATCGATCGGAATGGACAGGGTCGGCCTACCTCGCCGACTGGGAAGGCGACAGTACCGAGCTATGGGCGGACATGCTTACCACAACCCCCGACAGCATTAATGCCCGCGGAAACGCTTCGGTTGCCATGCCTTCATGGAGCGGTCGGGCAGAGCGCTGGCGCGGCCACCGCAGGGATTCCATCTTTCTTCTCGAGGGAAGCCCCGTAGTCTGGAGCGAAGATTACCAAATCATTGCAAAGCAATTCACCCTGAGCCAAATGGGTCCAGGCGACAGCCTCTGGGCGAATGAGGGCGTGCATCTGGGCGAAGCGTCAGACAGCAGCGGCCGCTGCAACCAAATGGCGGCAGAATCCATGCGTGCGCGAATTTTAAAGGGCAAAATGCAGCGCATGGATCTAGAAACCAACGCCGAGGCCCTTTTCTACCCCGAGGATGGGCCTGCCAGCCGCATGAAGTCAGGGAGAATCGAACTTTGGTTTAAATCCGAGGGTGGCATCGACGAACTTCGTTTTTATCCGAGTCCCAGCGGGAGTGCCGTCAACGAAACGGCACCCAGCTATTTGCCGGGTTATGCCGATCGTTGGGGTGAGCGTCCGTCCAGAACAGCGGCGATGTCTGGCCTAAAGTAGTTCGGGCCCTTCATAACCTTGCCGTCTTCGCGGTACAAGGGTTGGCCGTCAGCCCCCAGCTTACTGAGGTTGCTGCGGTGAATCTCTCGAAACACCTCTTCAATAAGGTCCTGCATGCCGTGGGTGATAATGGTTCCGCACAAAATATAAAGCTGGTCCCCTAATGCGTCGGCTATCTCTACCCGATTGCCAGCGCGCGCAGCGTCGAGGTATTCCTCATTTTCCTCAGCCATTAGTCGGTGGCGAAGGGCCACTAAATCCTCGCTGGGCATGGTCAAAGGCGCATCCTGCATGGGTACGCGGTAGGTGCGGTGAAATTCAGAAACAGAATCAAGTAACTCCTTCATTTGGCTGTATTTTTGGTTGAAATTACGCAATGGAAACTATTGGAACCGGACACTGGATTTTTGCTGGACTTTTTGCCCTACTTTTTTTGGGTTACTTGGTTTGGAGCTACCGTGTTGATCGACCAACCCATGAATTGCACTACCGTGGAGCCTACCGCTACCTTTTAAGTATTTTTGTACTGCTCATGGTAATTTATATTTTCAAACGTTTACTCTAAAAGCATGCGATTTACCCCCTTTGTAGCCCTTGTGCTCGCCGCCGCGAGTCGGTTCCTTCTCATCCCCAACGGTTCTGCCCTACTTGCCGCCAATACCCTGAGCGGAACCTGGTTTCGCAAGCCTTGGATGCAGATGCTGCTGCCCTTAGCCTTGCTGTACGCCACGGATTTGGTGCTTAACAATACCGTTTATTCCGCATACCAAGAGGGCTTTACCTGGGGCTTTGCCGACAGCCTCGGAGTTTATGCTGCGCACTTGGCCGTACTCGCCTATGCCCAGCTTGCTAAACCCAAGGCCGATGGACTTGCATGGATCGGGCACAGTGCCGCCAGCAACCTCATCTTTTTTGGTCTGAGTAATCTTGCCGTTTGGTACGCAGGCCATGGAGCCTCCTTAGGACTAATTTACCTAGCTGGCCTCCCCTTTTTGGGTATTTCGTTTGGAGCTACGACCCTATGGGGATACGCTATTGGATTCGCGATGGAGCGTGTCGAGCGCAGGGTAAACGCATAAACCAGTTTTTAGTTACTGGCTTCTGGTTACTAGCATCCAGTTACTAGCAACCAGTAACTAGTTGCACACAAAAAACCCGGGTTAAGCCCCGGTTTTTTGCGTTTATGGCATCCAGACCGCTGCGGTCGGAACGACTCCGGCCTCCGCACTTGAAATCAATTGGCCCGCGAAGCTGTACCGTCGCACCTCGCCATTTTGCTGAAAATCCTTAGCATCCAAAACATAGACATCCCTCGTGGCAGGGTCCACGTAGAGTCCGTAGGCTCCACCGTCAATCCAAGGGTATGCGGGGTAGTCCAAGGCCGTAGGATCCATTCTCATCACGTCGCCGGTGTAGCCGTCGCGAATCCAGTACAAAATTTGACCGTCGGTCTGCAGCCTCGTGGGTCGGTCAGAAATGCCTACCGCCGGGTAGTTGGCGGTCACCGCGCGGGTCGTTGCGTCAATCCGCACCAAAGAAGCGGCTCGGTCCCCTCCTGCCCCACTGTAGTCGGTATAGCCCGAGCAGAGCACATAGATGCTGTTGCCCATGCGGACCATTGAGGTGGGATTGATTCCAACAGGAACCGTAGCGATTAAGTCGAAGGTCGACGCATCGATTATGGCTACCGTGCTGTCGATTCCGTAGCCTCCGCTGCAGCTTACCCAGAGCTCGTTTTGGTAGGCAATAAGAGCCTCTGGGCCCGTCGCTGCATCTACCGAGTCCACAATGGCAAGGCTGGATTTACCCACTCGATAGACCCGGTTTCGGCCCCAATCGCTTACTGCAATGTCTCCATTTTGAAGAACCATTGCATGACGGGGTGAGCCAAAGCCCGTGGTTCGGCCAATGGAGACCAGGCCGGGGTACTCCATGACTTCAAGCGAAGCGGCTCCGCTTAAAACCGCATAAATCCTGTTGCCGTCTGCCCGAAGTCCATTGCCCAAATTCCCTAGATTCCTTGCGTTTGCGGCAAAGAACGCGTCGGGCGTAATGCTGTCTTGGTCCGACCAATGCGTCAGGGTTGCGGTTCCGCCCATAAAGGCACCCTCGTTGAGAATGTAAAGACCCGTTTGAAAGGAGTTTGCGGATTTATTGGGCTCGCAGGACCAAAGAGCAAGTGCGGAACCGATTAGTAGTAAGCTAGTTTTCATAGTTTTTTTGATTGAATGAATTGGTTGAATTGTGAATTACTGGGCAATGCCGGTTAAGAAACAGTGCCAGGTCAGGCTCAACTGACGGCCCGGTAAGGGGTAGCCAAGCTGAAGGTAAATTGGCTGGTTGGTTGCGTTGGTAAGGGCGAATTCCACTGAGGACTTTGGTCCTTGCCAGCGCAGGCTCGCATCAAGCTGGAACTGAGGGGCGATCCAGGTATCTCGACTGGTACTCCATGCCGTCGGGGTGGCTGACCTAAGGCGATTGAATACCTCAAACTCCCACTTCTTGTGCTGGTACCTAATCGGAATATTAAGGGTGAACGGAGCCACATAGGGCATTCGCAATCCGAAATTATTGATGCTGTATACCCATTGCGCAGCAATTTGGCTCTGCCATGGCCCCCTTTGCCAGGTGCTGTTAACATTCATTCCAATGCGGCGAAGGGATTCCACGTTTTGTGGCATCCAAACAGACCCTGTCGGTATCCAAAAAATGGCGTCTCGAAGAATCCCTGCGTAGGCCTCCACAGACCCCATACTAATGCTTGCTTTTGCGCGGGATTCCCAACCACGTTCTGGCCTGAGCTCTGGATTACCCCCGGGCGACCAAAAGAGATCGTTCAGGGTGGGGAATCGCTGGTGCCGGTGCAGTTTTACATTCCAAGATGCCTTTTGACCCAGACCCTTGTGGTTAAGCTCAGCAAAGGGCAGCAGGGTTCCCAGCTCGTCGCCCTGGCGAAGTTGGCTTAAGCCCCATGAATACCGAAGCGTGGGTGCTACAATGCCCTCTCCGCGAAGCATTAATTGAAGCCTTAAAACACTTGCCGGGGATTTATTGGGGCCTTCGGCCATAAGCCGATCCACGTCGAGCGAGCTTCGAAGCCTATGGCCTGAACGTTGGTAGCCCGATTGAATTCGAATACCAAGGGTCTGTACCCTATTGCTGTCTTGAATCCCACCCAACAAAGGGTAGTCGTAGGTCTGGTTTGCTAGAACCGCGTGCTGCGTACTGCTCCATTCCCAACGAGGGGAGTTCCATTCCTGCCGTTGAATTACCGTAGCGCGCAAATCCTGCTGCACTGCACCCAAACGCCGCGGCACATTGGCGGACTCTGGCAAGCCCTGCTTCAGCCAAACTGCGTAAAAATGAGTGGACTGCTTAATCTGCCCGATTGAGGACCGCAGGGAACTGCTAAACTCCAAGCGCTCGGTGCCGGCCCCCGTGCGCCAGTAGCGGTCGCCCAAGAAGTCACGGTAGCGGTAGCGATTGAGTCCGCGCCGAGCCGACAGTCCGAAATCTGCCGTTTTGCCCGGAATCCAAAGGTTTAAGCCGGCATTACCCAGGGTCGATGATTCCAGAGAGAGGGACCCAATGCTGTCGCTGCTTAAACGGAGTCCGTCTGCGCTGCGCTGCATGCTAAGCCCGGCGCTCGGCAGAAGCTGCAGATCCATTATACCCAAATCAGCGGCAGATAAAGCCATTCCCTCCCACTGAATCCAGGTATGGTTCGAGGGGAGTCCGTCCAAAGAAATCCAGGCACTGCCCGAAGGAGCAGTCTGGCGAAGGTCGATTCCAGAACGCAGCAAAGCCGAAGCCGACCAACCCATGGGTTTGGAGGGAATTTGAACGCTTGGCTTGGCCCCAGTTTGCCAGCGCCCGCCCAAAACAGACACTTCAGGCAGCAATGAACTAGTGAGGCTGTCGCTCCAAGGAGCAGCCTGAGCACCGAGGGGTGCGCCGTATAGGGTTATCGCTAAAAGCCACGCAGCCTTAAGGCCACGCTGGGAGCATAGGTTCATCTTCAGGCTGCACTCTTCCCGGCGCAATCGGATTATGGTTCGAGGCAGGTCTTCTGGCTCATTCCCTCGTGCGCCCCCTTCCCGGTTTCCCAGTGGGTATCTGCGGCGCAGAGTTGGATGGAATTTACAGCTGCGGGCACAGCTCCGGTATTGCACCGGATTCCCTTTTCAGCAAGCGTCCTAAGTCGATCTCAGGGCTTGCACCACGAACACATTAAAGGTAGTTGAAAAATTCCCTCGCAGCATTGTGCGCGCTCTCAAGAGCCAGGGGTTTTATGCCGAAGGTGGCCCCTCGAGCGTTCGCAAAAGTCAGCAAAGCCTCGGTGGGTAAATTGCCCACCAGTTCATTTTGGGCATAGGGGCATCCGCCCAGGCCAAGCAGCGCGGTATCAAAACGCCTAATGCCCGAATCCCATGCCGCATCCAAAAGTCCGTTGCTTAGGGCATTAGCGGCAGGCATATGCAGGTGCAGTCCCAATTCCGCAGTTCCCGCCTCCTTGCGCACCGAGGATACTACCGAGCGAATTCCCTCAGGGTTTGCATTGCCCACGGTATCGCTGATTGAGAGCACATGAGGATTAAATCGCTTCACCACCCTTGCGGTCCACTCGGCCACCAAGTCAATGCTGTGGGCCTCGCCGTAGGGATTCCCAAAGGCCATAGAGAGGTAAACCACCAGCTGCTTGTTGCCCGCGTGCAGGCGATCCATTGAGGCGGACCAATCGTCTAAGGCCTGCTCCTGGCTGCGCTTGGTATTGCGAATTTGAAACTGCTCGCTCAATGAAAAGGGAACGCCAACGGCGTCTACGGCCTCGTGAGCCAATGCAGCATCGATTCCCTGGCTGTTCGCCGCAATAACCAAAAACTTATTGCGGCCCTTGTCGGGAGTCAATGCGTCAAGTACTTGAACCGAATCAACCATTTGCGGAATTGCCTTGGGCGAAACAAAGCTCGCCAGGTCGAGGCAGTCAAACCCCACGGCCATGAGTCGGCGGAGGTAGGCAATTTTGTCTTCGGTGCGAAACACCGTAGCATAGCCCTGCATGGCGTCCCGCGGACATTCGATCCAGGTTATTGCTTCCATGCCGGCGAAAGTTGGCGAACCATGGCGGGCCCGGCGTAAACAAATCCTGAGTAAACCTGCACTAAATCCGCGCCGGCATTGAGCTTGTCGGTGACGTCTTGGGCTCGTCGAACTCCTCCAACGCCGACTACCGAAGCGCTTTGGCCTACTGCATCGCGCACCCAGCCTACCACCTCGGTGGATCGCTTGGCAATTGGCGCACCACTAAGACCCCCTGCTCCAATGGCTTGAAGCCGGCCCTCTGGGGTGGCAAGGCCCGAGCGTCCGATGGTGGTATTGGTCGCAATAATGCCCTGAACCCCACACTCCACGGCAAGAACAGCCGTGCGTTGAACGTGGTCCTTGTCGGAGTCTGGGTCAATTTTAAGGGCCACGGGCTTGCCGCCCAAGCGCTTAGCTTCAGTGCAGACGGCGTGCAAGAGCTCCCGCATGCTGCTGGCTGACTGCAAATCCCTCAGGCCAGGCGTATTGGGAGACGATACGTTGACGGCGATGTAGTCCACCTCGGCGTATAGGGCGTTTAGGGCCGCGAGGTAGTCTTGAATTGCGCCTTCGTTAGGGGTGGATTTATTGCGGCCGATGTTTCCTCCGACAATGATGCTCTGGTGCCTAGAACTGCGAATTCGTGCTGCGGCAGCTTCTGCACCCCCGTTGTTGAAGCCCATGCGGTTGATGAGGGCCTCGTCTTCGGGCAGGCGAAACATGCGAGGTTGTGGGTTGCCTGGCTGGGGCCGCGGAGTCACCGTGCCGATTTCGAGATGGCTGAACCCGAGAGCCTCCCATGCTCTAATCGCTACTGCGTTCTTGTCCATTCCCGCGGCAAGTCCTAACGGATGCCGAAATTCTAAGCCCATGGCCTTAACTGGCGCCGAAGGAATGCTGCCCAAAGCGGCGCGGAGTGCCGCCGATGCCAATGCACTGTTGGAGGCAAACTGGAGTCCGCCCATGACAAGATCGTGCGCCTGCTCGGGAGCGAGCAGTTTGAATAAGAGGGGGCGCAGCAGAGCAGAATAAAGCATGGAGCCTTCAAAGGTAGCGCCGGGGTTAGATTTGCAGTATGAATCCGGTCATTGTTAACAGACGGGCGCGCTTCGAATACGTTCTTGAGGAAGAGTTCACTGCCGGTTTGATGCTGGCGGGAACCGAAGTCAAGGCCCTTCGAGACGGCAAGGCCAATCTGAGCGATGCCTACGCCTATGTTTCGGAGGCCGGCGAGGTTTGGATTAAAAACCTTCACATTTCGGAATTTAAGTTCGGAACCTATGCCAACCACGCACCACTGCGCGAGCGCAAATTGCTTCTAAAGAAAAACGAGCTAAAAAAGATTCGCAAAGAATTGCAAAACAATGGATTAACCCTGATCCCATTAAAGTTATACTTCACGCCTAGAGGCTGGGCAAAACTCGATATAGCCCTGGCGCGAGGCAAGAAATTCTACGACAAAAGAGCCACCCTGAAAGAGCGCGACATCGATCGCGATGCGGCGCGCGAGTAGCTATCGAGCCGACGAAACGTCCTTGAGCATCGGCACAAAGCGAAAGCTACCAAGGTCCTCATGAAGCCATTCGCCGTCTTTGCCCCGACGCACTTTGAGCATGCGCTGCTCGGCCTCTACGGCTCCTATAGGCACAATCAGCACGCCAGTTGGGCTTAATTGGTCGAGTAGTTCCTCAGGGAGCGCAGGTGCGGCGGCGGTAATTATAATGCCGTCAAAGGGAGCAAATGCAGGCAAACCCTTATAGCCGTCGCCAAACTTTTGATTCATGCGCGTGTAGCCAAGTTCCGCAAGCAATCGTTTGCTGAAGTCAAAAAGGGCCTTTTGGCGTTCAATCGTATAGACTCGATAGCCTAATTCTTCCAACACAGCCGCCTGGTAGCCTGATCCGGTGCCAATCTCCAGAACCTTGGCTCCCGCCGAGAGCCCCAGGGCATTGGACTGAAATGCAACGGTATAGGGCTGTGAAATAGTTTGGCCTGAAGCAATGGGGAAGGCCACATCTTGGTAGGCAAACTCCTCAAAGGAACTCTCTAGGAATGCATGCCTGGGGACCCGTCCCATCGCCGCAAGAACCGTCTCGTTGTCAATACCCTTGCTCCGCAAAATCGCGAGAAGCTGCAGGCGTTGGCCTTGGTGTTTGGGCAGGTCGGGAGTCACGGCCCGAAAGTACAACCGTACCTTTGGGGTCTATGGCCAGCGGTTCTCGAATTATCCACATCTTTTTAGCGGCTTGCGCCTTGACCTTAGTAGGAACGACTGCAGGCTGCGACCGCAATGAAGCTGCGCCCTATGTACTTCTTGAAATTGACAGCCTTACCCTTGCTCCCGACCCGGCTCGCGGAACATCCAGTGCCAACATCCGCTCGGTATGGGTGGAGTCTGAAGGGAAGAACTTCGGGGTCTTCCCCCTACCTGCCAAAATCCCTTTGCCACTAAACAATCCTGCCTCCAAAGTGCGTATTTATCCGGGCGTAGAGGTAAACGGAATCAGCTCTTTTCAAGCGATTTATGAGTTTTATAAACCCTACGAACGCGAACTAAACAGCAGCTTCGGCAGTACCGTTAAGTGGCCGCCAATGGGCCCTGCCGTCTTGGAATACGAAACCTGGTCCAAGGTCGTTATTGTAGAGGATTTTGAGTCCGCCGGAATTCAGCTCGCGCCAAGCCAGCGCAGCGATACGGTTTGGACCCTTACTTCCGCAGAACGATTCAACCCACCCCTTGGAGAAAGCAACAGCGCAAGCGGCATGATCATCCTAAGACCCGGACAGCAGATTTTTGAGGCCATTACGCAGCAGGCCTACGTCTTGCCCCGGAGCGGACAGAATGTCTATTTGGAATTCAACTACAAATCCACCATGCCATTCAGCATAGGCGTAGTCGCGAACCAACCCGGCCAGACGACCCAGCAGTCTACGGTCACCTTTCGCGACAAATCACTGTGGGCCAAGGCCTACGTGAATTTGGTTACCGAGGTTTCTGGATTCCCGAGCGCCATTGACTACAACCTTTTTGTGGGTGCCGTCCGCACGCGACCTGATAAGGCCGATACCCTTTGGCTGGACAACCTCAAGCTGGTGTACCGTTGAGCCCGCGAAGCGAATCCCTTAAACGAAGCCAGCGGCGCTACACCCTAGCCTATATACTGGCGGACTTTACCGCAGCCTGCATTGCCTATACCTGGCTCTACGACTACCGCAAAAGCGTCGTCGAGCCGGCCCGATTTGGGCTCGAATCCTTAGAATGGGATGCGTTCTACCCTATTGGAATGGCAATTACTGCCCTATTATGGGTAGGCACTATGGCTATTATTGGTCTTTACCAGGGTCTGCTGCGCAAATCGCGCCTGACGGAGGTTCGACGCCTGATCCAAGCCCTTGCAGTCTTTATGATTGCCTACTTCTTGCTCTTCATCCTTGACGATTACGTCAAAAACTACCGCGCCTATTGGGGCTCGCTGCAACGCTTTGGGGGCGGACTTCTCTTGACAAGCGTAGCTTTTCGACTAGCGATAGGGGGCCACATCCGCTGGCGGATTGCTCAAAAACACCTGCACTTTGCGACCCTCGTCATTGGTGAAAAGTCGATTATTGAGGCCCATGAAGCCGACGTTCGCAAGCATGCGGACGCTTCGGGCGAAGTGCTCGCAGGGTGGATTTCTACCTCGGGCCTTAAAGAAAATGCTCCATGCATTGGCTTGCCGCTCTTGGGAACGCCCAAAGAACTTGCCCACTGGGCAACGCGACTGAATATTGAAGACGTCGTTATTGCACTTCCCCCAGAGGAACACTACCAACTGACCCCGCTCTTGCTTGATTTAGAGCAGCTTGGTCTGCGAATTTTTATGTTTCCGGACACCTACGGCATTCTCTCGGGCATGGTGCGGCTCGACGAGCACGGAGTTCCGCTCATGGAATGGCACAACGAACCCATGGACTCCTGGCAGCGAAACAGCAAAAGGATTGCGGATATCGTTCTCTCGGCTGCAGCTTTGGCCTTCCTTACTCCCCTTTTGCTGATGGTGGCTCTGCTCGTTTCAGGATCTAAGGGGCCGATACTCTTCAGGCAGAATCGACTCGGGCGTAAGGGTAAAGTCTTTCAGATTATAAAGTTCCGCACCATGATCGCTGGGGCGGAGGCTCAAGGACCGCAGCTTTCTTCGACCAACGACGCACGGATTACCCCAATTGGTTCTTTTTTGCGCAAGTACCGCATTGACGAACTTCCCCAGTTTTGGAACGTGCTTATTGGTGACATGTCGCTGGTGGGACCGCGCCCGGAGCGGGAATTTTATGCATCGCAAATCATAGAACGAGCCCCGCAGTACCGCCACATTTACAAGGTTCGACCGGGAATCACGAGTTGGGGCATGGTCCGATACGGCTATGCCAGCAGCGTAGACGAGATGATTCGCCGCATGGAGTACGACCTGCTCTATATTGAGAATATGTCTTGGCACAACGACCTCAAGGTGCTCATTTACACCGCCTGGACGGTGCTCAAGGGGCGCGGAAAGTAGCTTCTGAGCCGTACTTTTAGGGCTATGAAGCACCTTAGCGTACTCGGCGCCGGCGCGATGGGCAATGGAATTGCCCACGTGTTTGCCACCAGCGGATGGAATGTCTCGCTTTTTGACATCAGCGCCCCAGCCTTGGAGCGCGCCATAGCCACCATTTCAAAAAACCTCGAGCGCCAAGTGGCCAAAGGCCTGCTTTCCGCCGAAGATGCTGCTGCAGCGGTGGCCCGCATCAGCACCTACACCGAGCTGGCACCGGCCGTGGCCGGTTCCGCCCTGGTCGTAGAGGCTGCCACCGAGAACGTGGACATCAAACTCAAGCTTTTTGCCCAGCTCGACGAACTGTGTGCGCCCGAAACCATTTTGGCCTCCAACACCTCGTCGATTGCCATTGGACGCATCGCGGCGGCTACCAAGCGACCCGACAAGGTCATTGGAATGCACTTTATGAATCCGGTTCCGGTGATGAAGTTGGTAGAGATCATTCGTGGCTACAAAACCTCGGACGCCACGGCGGCTGCGGTGGTGGCAATAAGTAAGGAGCTTGGCAAAATCCCGGTGGAGTGCCAGGACTTCCCTGGATTCGTTGCCAATCGAATTTTAATTCCCATGATTAATGAAGCCATAGAAGCGCTTCAAACGGGGGTTGGTAGCGTAGATGCCATCGATTCCATCATGAAACTGGGCATGGCCCACCCAATGGGCCCACTCCAGCTTGCGGACTTTATTGGGCTTGATGTATGCCTTAGCATCCTAAAGGTGCTCCAGGAAGGCCTGGGTCAGCCCAAGTACGCACCCAACCCACTCCTTGTGGCCATGGTGACTGCCGGTGACCTCGGCGTCAAGTCGGGACGCGGATTCTACGACTACGCCAACGGAACCAAAGACGCCCCGGTCGCTCCCAATTTTCTTTAAACCCCTTAAATATTATGAATAAGCACCTCTTTTTAGGAGCAATGCTGGCCACGTCCAGTCTTTTTGCCCAAGTTGACCTGATCAATAAAATATCAGGCAACGGATCCCGCGAAAGCAGAACCTTTGAATTCACGACCATCTACGACCTTGAGGCGACGCCGGTCAAAAACCAAGGAAGCTCGGGCACGTGCTGGAGCTATTCCGCTACCGGATTCCTCGAGTCGGAACTAGTGCGCATGGGAAAGCCCGCCATCGACCTTTCAGAGATGTACACGGTGCGAAAGGTGTACCAGGACAAGGCAGAGAAGTACGTCCGCCTGCACGGATCGCTCAACTTCGCCCAGGGCGGAGCCTGCCCTGACCTCTTCTACGTGATCGACCGCTACGGAGCGGTTCCAGAGTCTGCCTACGCCGGCCTCAACTACGGAACCGAGGGCAACGACCACGACGAGCTCGAAGCGGCCCTCAAGGGCATCGTCGATGCGGTGGTGAACAAAAATTCCGGAACTGTGACCACGGCTTGGCACAAGGGCTTTACTGGCTACCTTGATGCTTACCTCGGCGCCGAACCCACCTCGTTCACCTACGAAGGCAAGACCTACACGCCGCGCAGCTTTGCCGACAAGTTCCTTAGAATCAACGTCAAAGACTACGTTCAGCTCACCAGCTTCACCCACCATCCCTTCGGATCCTGGTTTGCCATTGAGGTTCCGGACAACTGGACCTGGGGCACTTCGTATAATGTTCCGCTTGAGGACATGATGGCGACCATTGACCACGCGCTGGCCAACGGATTCACGATTGCGTGGGCAACCGACGTGTCAGAGAAGGGATTTTCGCTCAACAACGGAGTCGCCGTCTGGCCCGCCAAGAATTGGTCCGACATGAGCGCCGAAGAGAAGACCGCCGTCTTCACTGGTCCGCACGAAGAGGCGGTGGTGACCGAAGCCTCGCGCCAAGCTGCTTTTGACAACTACGAGACCCAAGACGACCATGGAATGCAAATCGTGGGTAAGGTTAAAGATCAGTCGGGTGCTTCGTACTACATCGTGAAGAACTCATGGGGTCCGCGCAAGAACGCCTACCGCGAGGGCTATATCTACGCGTCTGAAGCCTTTGTGCGTGCCAAGACGATTTCGATCATGCTGCACCAAGACGGGTTGCCTAAGGCCACCAAAAAGGCGGCAGGTTTCTGAGGAATCCCAAACGAAATGAAAAACGCCGAGGGAAATCCTCGGCGTTTTTTGTTGCGAGCAACCAGAACCAAGTCTACATCCGTTCGGGCGCCTCGATCCCCAGAAGATCCAAAGCCCGCTTAAGGGAAGAGGCCGTCGCTCGGCTGAGGTCGATGCGGAAGGCGATCAAGGCCTCCGATTCCGCGTTGAGAATGGAATTGGCCTGGTAGAATGCATTAAATGCCTTGGCGACGTCGTAAGCAAACTGGGCAACTACGGCCGGACTATAGGTCCGCGCTGCCTGCTCGACAACCTCCGGAAAGCGGTAAATAGTCTGAATCAAGTCTTTGCTGCGTTCGTCGAGGCTAACGTCAGCCCAAGACCAAGAGCTAGGAAGACCCTCAGACTTGCGCAAAATAGACCGCACTCGAGCATGACTGTATTGAATGAAGGGCCCCGTATGGCCATTGAAATCAATAGACTCCTCGGGGTTGAAGACCATGCGTTTGCGCGGATCCACCTTAAGAATGTAGTACTTCAATGCTCCATGGCCCAGAACCTGGTAAAGCTTTGATTTTTCGGGCTCGCTAAGACCTTCTGTTTTGCCGAGTTCTTCGCTCAAAGACCGCGCGCTAGCCTCCATCTCGTCCAGCAAATCGTCGGCATCAACCACCGTGCCCTCCCGGGACTTCATGCGGCCGTTGGGCAAGTCGACCATGCCATAGCTCAAGTGGTAGAGCTCATCCGCCCAGGGGTAGCCTAGTTTTTTAAGAATAAGAAACAAAACCCTAAAGTGGTAGTCTTGCTCATTGCCCACCACATAAGTGAGGCGATTGATGGAGAAGTCCTTAAAACGCTGAATGGCCGTTCCAATGTCTTGGGTCATGTAGACCGAGGTACCGTCGCTGCGGAGCACGAGTTTTTCGTCCAACCCGTCTTCTCTTAAATCAATCCAAACGGAACCGTCGTCCCGACGGTAAAAAACTCCGCTCTGAATACCAGCCTCAATGTCTTGCTTGCCCAGCAAGTAGGTTTCAGACTCGAAGTAGTTGCGGTCAAATGAAATACCGAGCCGCTTATAGGTTGCGTTGAAACCTGCATAGACCCACTCGTTCATGGTGGACCATAGGGCCCGCACCTCCGGGTCGCGGTCTTCCCACTTGCGAAGCATTTCTTGAACCTCGAGCATGCAGGGAGCGTGGTTCTTGGCGTAGTCCTCGGGGTGGCCGGCATCCATTAGTTCGCGAACCTGAGCACGATACTCCTGGTCAAAACGTACATAAAAGGTTCCGACCCAATGGTCGCCTTTTTGGCCCGCTGACTCCGGAGTCATTCCGTCGCCAAAATGCTGCCAGGCCCACATGCTCTTGCAAATGTGCACGCCACGATCGTTGACGATCTGTACCTTAACTACCTTTCGCCCGCTGGCCTCCAGAATTCTACTGAGGCTATGCCCTAAGAGAATGTTGCGTACATGGCCCAAATGCAAGGGCTTGTTGGTGTTTGGGCTGCTGAATTCAACCATAGCCGACGGCAATGCTGTATCGACAGGCCAGCATCCCCAGTCCGCACTGCTTCGCAGAGTATCAAAGAGGGATTCGAACTGGTCGGAGGCCAGAACTAGATTCAGGAATCCTTGAACGGCGTTGAACCGCGTAACCAAGGGAGTAGCCTTTAAAAGAGCGGATCCTATTTCGTTTGCGGTTTCGACAGGGGATTTGCGGCTCAGCTTTAAAAAGGGGAAAACCACCAAGGTGGCGTCTCCCTCAAATTCTTTGCGCGTTGGCTGAAGCTCCAAAGAATCCTCCCAGCCATAGAGGTCGCGCAGAACCGCAGAAACGGCGGTAACTAATGCTTCAGTCATAGCGGTTAACGATTGGAAGGTCGACTTAAACGATCCTGCAATCGGTATACGGTATTTTGGAGCAGGCGGAATGCGGCGGATCCCATAGCGTTCCCGCCCTTGTCGAGCAAAGGATTGATTTCGGTAAACTCAATGCAGCGGACCTTGGAATCCATGGCAAACAACTCCAGCATCTGCTTAGCTTCCGACTCTTCAAAACCTCCCGGAACAGGAGTGCCGGTGCCCACTGAAATACTTGGATCCATGGAGTCCACGTCAAAAGACACATAAATCATGTCGCATTCCGCCATTTGCTTGATTACCTGATCCACAATGCCTTCGATTCCTTGTGCACGGACCTCGGGAACGCGAAAAACCTTAATTCCGTATTTGGCAATAAGCGCGTTCTCTGGTCCTTCGGTACTTCTCAAACCAATGTAGGCCAAGTCTTCGGGACGCACTCTTTGGGTCGGACCCTTGAGCTTAATCCAAGATTCACGGGTTACCAAACTCGGTTCGTTTATTTTACAGGCTAAATTGTCTTCGCCCAAGGCGGTTGCCAAGGGCATGCCGTGCAGATTGCCCGAGGGAGAGGTGTAGGGGGAATGCAGGTCGGCGTGCGCATCAATCCAAACCACCCCGAGCCTTGCCAGTGGAAAAGCCTGCTTGATTCCCGCGATGGTTCCGCCTGCATTCGAGTGGTCGCCACTGATGATTAGCGGGAACTGCCCGTCGTCAAGGGTTTCCGCCACAACGGCCGAGATGCGGCGGTACATCCGCACGATTCCTCGAATCCTTTTGCCATAGGGAGTCTCGGGATGCCGGTAAAGAAGGGCGTTGTTGGTTTGCACCTTGCGGGGCTGCAGGGACCTAAAAAACTTCGGCTGAATGCGAAAGGACGCACTTCGAATGGCGGCGTATCCGAGGCTTGATCCTCGAGTGCCTGCTCCCAATTCAGACATGGCCGTTATCAACTGCAGCATATTCCAAAGGTAGGAATTGGCCTACCTTTGAACGCAGTCCATGGCCCGAACTTCCAAAAACTCCACGTCGTCGAGATTAAGCGACCTAAAGTCAGCCTGGCTAGACGTCAAGCAGAGCCCATCCCTTAACGCAGTACTCGGTCTGACCGTCCTTTTTATCGGACTTTTGGGCTTTGTTGCCAGCACTTCGACCCTCTTCACTTGGACTTCGGACTACAGTGCCCTTGAGCTGGGTTTTGCCCAGGTTTTGAGCCAGCGCGACATCGTCATTCAAAATACCCTCGGCTCCATCGGTGCAGCGGTGGGCATGGTGGTAACAGTGCGCGGATTTGGTATCGCCTCCCTCCTTCTTTGGACCGTGATCATGGCATTTGGCTTGCGCTGGGGTTTGGGAATCGAACTCAGGGCACTTCGCTGGGCTAGGCGCAGTTTGCTTAGGGCATTGTTAATTACTTCAGGGCTTGCACTGCTGCCTTGGAACGCCGGCGACGCCGTGGTCGGTGACTACGGTCGAGTTATTGCAACCTGGTCCACACACTGGCTAGGCCTTCTCGGGGCCTGCTTGACTTGGTTGGTCCTTGCTCTGATTCACACGGTATGGGTTTTTCAGCTGCGTCCGCAGATGCTCGGGCAGCACCTGGCCAACCACTTTGCGGCAACCGACGCCCTGAATGAGGTCCCAATCAGCGAAGAGGCTGAGCTAATTCCCGACGAAGGCCCCTTGGTGGTTGACCTGTCTGGCAACGAGCCAATCCAAAGTCCGCCATGGAACGAAGCCGATGAGGACCTCGGTCTCGAGATTCAATCGACGGTTGAGGTGCCGCAGGCTAGTCCTGGTTTGATTAAGCCAGCACCAACTGAAATGGGGCCCTACGACCCGAGACGCGACCTTTCGCGCTACCAAACGCCTCCCCTTCAGCTGCTCAATGACTACGGCCAATCGACGGCCAAGGTGGACCAAGAGGAACTGGAGGCCAATAAGGAGCGGATTCTTGAAACCCTGCGGAACTACAAAATCGAGATTTCTAAAATCAAGGCCACGGTGGGTCCAACCGTAACGCTCTATGAAATTGTTCCCGAGGCCGGAGTCCGCATCAGTAGGATTAAGTCGCTTGAGGACGACATTGCACTAAGTCTTAGTGCTTTGGGCATAAGAATTATTGCTCCTATTCCCGGTAAAGGGACTATTGGTATTGAGGTACCGAACCGCCACCCCCAGATGGTCAGTATGCGGTCGGTGCTGGCCTCAGAAAGGTTTCAGAATTCCGATATGGATTTACCCTTGGCTTTGGGCAAGACCATTTCTAACGAAGTATTTATCGTTGACCTTGCCAAAATGCCCCACCTTCTCATGGCTGGCGCTACGGGTCAGGGCAAGTCCGTGGGACTCAATGCGATTATAGCTTCGATTTTGTACAAGAAGCACCCAGCTGAGGTAAAGTTTGTACTGGTTGACCCTAAAAAGGTTGAATTGACCCTCTACAACACCATTGAACGGCACTTTTTGGCCAAGCTACCCGGTGACGATGAGGCTATTATTACCGATACCAACAAGGTAATTCACACGCTGAACTCCCTTTGCATTGAAATGGACCAGCGCTATGAACTGCTGAAGTCTGCCATGGTGCGGAATCTTAAGGAATACAATGTCAAGTTCACTGCCCGCAAACTCAACCCTGAGGAGGGCCACCGCTATTTACCCTACATTATTTTGGTGATTGACGAGTTTGCCGATTTAATTATGACTGCCGGCAAAGAAGTTGAAATGCCGATCGCTCGGCTTGCCCAGCTTGCACGCGCCATTGGCATACACCTTATTGTGGCCACCCAGCGTCCCTCGGTAAACGTTATCACGGGTATTATTAAAGCGAACTTCCCAACGCGTATTGCCTTTAAAGTCAGTGCCAAGATTGACTCCCGCACCATTCTTGACGCGGGCGGTGCGGAACAATTAATTGGTAAGGGCGACATGCTGATTTCGAGCGGTAACGACTTGATTCGCCTGCAGTGTGCCTTCTTGGACACCCCCGAGGTGGAGCAAATTTGTGAGTTTATTGGGAGCCAGCAGGGTTACCCCGATGCCTACCAGCTGCCAGAATACGAGTCCGAAGAGGGCAGCCTTGGCGGAGGCGGCAACTTTAGTGCAGAGGAACGCGACAGCATGTTTGAAGAGGCCGCTCGCATGGTAGTAATTCACCAGCAGGGCTCGGCATCGCTTTTGCAACGCAAGCTTAAGCTTGGCTACAATCGCGCAGGTCGCTTGGTCGATCAGCTCGAAGACGCTGGAATCATTGGCCCCTTTGAGGGGTCCAAGGCACGCCAAGTTCTGATTCAGGATGAAGTGCAACTTAACGAACGTCTCAAAAACCTATGATTAATCGTTTGCTTTTTACCGCAGGCTTTTGCCTAATTTCCTTCTTCTCTTCAGCGCAGTCCGAGACTCCATTGGCCTATGTTCAACGGGTGAAGAAGCAGGCCCTAACCTATTCCGACCAAAAGATTGGATTCACTTCGGTGCTTGACGCTCCAGGGCGCAACGGCCAGAGGGTACAGCGCAAAACAAGCGGCGAGGTTTGGGTAAAGGGAGAGTCCGCCAAGTTGGTGCTCCAAGGGCAAACCTTCTTTTTCAAGAGCGGAGTGGTGACCACCGTTAGCCCAGAAGACGAAGAAATTACCGTCCGCAAACTCAATGGCGATGCCAACCAGTATACTCCCGCCGTGCTTCTTGGCAAGTACGAGAAGAATTCTGCGTTTGCATGGGCAGGATCGCAAACGGTCGCTGGCAAGACCATCAAGTTCGTCAGTATGATACCCAAGAACGACCCTGACGTAGCCAAAGTGATTCTTGGAGTTGATGCCAAAACCTTGAAGCTTTATAGCTTTAGCGAAGAAGGAAAAAATGGAACCAAGTCTACCGTCACCATGCTTTCCTATGAAACCAACAAGGGTTTGACTGCCAACGACGTGGAGTTCAAGCGATCCAACTACCCGGCGACCTACGAATACATCGCGCCTAAAGCTCAGTAAGCGATTTGGGTAAGCTGGACCGCTACTTTATCGCGAACTTCATACAATTATTTGCCAAAACACTGGCAATGAGCGTGTTCATACTGCTCATGCAAATGGTTTGGAAGTATATGGACGACCTTGCTGGTCGGGGAATTTCGCTTTGGCGCATCCTCGAACTAATGGGCTACTGGTCGGTGTCTATTTTACCCATGGCGGCACCCATTGCCGTGCTCTTTGCGGCCATCATGGTTTATGGTCAATGGGCGGAATCGCGAGAATATGCCGCAACTAAAGCTTCGGGATTTTCCTTTCTTCGCATGCTTAGGCCTCTATTCTTGGTACTGAGCATTATTGGAGTACTCATGTTTTTGGTCAGCAACAACTTCATCCCCGTCGCCAACTACAAGGGAGAAAATTTATTGCTGAACATCGCTCGTCAGAAACCCACGTTCAAACTAAAGCCTGGGGTTTTTGTGGCAGGGCTCGACGGATTCAGCGTGAAAATTGGCCGGAAGGAAGAGAACCGAATCTATGACGTAATCCTTTATGACCATCGAGAACGGGGCCAAGGGAACGTTGGGGTCTTGACCGCTCCCGAAGGCGAAGTGCGCTACCCCGAGGGAAGCCCAACCATGACCCTCGTGCTTCGCAACGGCAGAAGCTATCTTGACGTAAAGGAATCGATACGGCAGGAGCGGCTGCGGCAGGGTTCGCTGGTGGCCGAATTTGACAGTATGGTAGTTAGGCTTGATATGTCTTCGTTTTTGCTCGGAGATTTAGGCGGAGTTCAGCGCAGCAACGAGTACAACATGCTTACTATAAGCCAGCTCGATACCTCCATTGACCTTATTGAAGACCAAATTAAAGCCCGTGTTGCAGAGGTTTCCCTCGGAATGCAGCGAAAGCTGGGGGGCTGGGTTGGCGACAGCCTAATGGGATTTTCTGAGGCGGACCCCCAATTAAGGGTTTCAAAACGACTCCAGCCCATTCACCGCTATCGGGCGACCCAGAGCGCCCTAAACCTGGCGCAGAGCAACAGGGATTACATGAATCAAATAGCCTCAGAGTTGGATTGGCGCAACCAACACCTCTCCAGGCATTATTTGGAGTGGCATAAAAAATTCAGTGTGGCGGTGGCCTGCATTCTTTTGTTCTTCATTGGCGCCGCGCTGGGTAGCATCATTCAACGCGGGGGCTTTGGCTGGGCTTTTGTTTCGAGTGTGCTCTTGTTCCTGCTTCATTATGTACTCACTATGGTTTCTGAAAAACTCGGACGCACTTGGGTACTAAGTCCGTTTTGGGCTATTTGGGGGCCGAACCTTGCCCTGCTCCCAATCGCTTTGTTTATGGTTTGGTGGGCCTCTATCGACGGGCAATTGCCTCTAAATTGGATTCGAAGACGCATTAAAACCACTGTACAGTGAGAATTCTGCATTTATGCAACAAGGTGCCCTTCCCTGGGCGCGACGGGAGCAGCCTGGCCATGGAGGCTTTGATTCGCATCGAGGCGTCCCTGGGGCATGAGGTACAGGTTGTTGCGCTAAACACCGACAAGCACTGGGTGCAGCATCCCTCCTCCCCGATTGCTGGGGCGTCCCTCGAAGCAATTAATATTCAAACCGCACCACGCTGGAGCACGGCCCTGGCTAACCTCTTTGAGCGGCAGAGCTACTACGCGAGTAGGTTTTGGAGTGCCGAGGCAGCACGGCGGATTGAAATTCTCGCAGCCGCATGCGATTTAGTGGTTTTTGACAGCCTATTTATGGCCGTCTACCTGCCGCATATTGGCAATAAACCTAGTGTACTTCGGGCGCACAACGTCGAGCATTCCATTTGGCAGCGCGGACTCTCTGAAGAACCAATCCTACGAAGATTTTATGTGTCCTTGCAGGCCAAGCGCTTACAACGATGGGAACAGGAGGTTTCTGCTCAAGTTTCGCGCATTTGGACCATCAGCAACGAAGACCAACGGTGGTTTGCCCAAGCGCGTCCTGGATCGGTTCAGTGCCTGCCCTGCAGCGTTGATTTTGTCAATGGCTCCTGGGAGCAAAGCGGCGCCTCCCCTGCGTCGGCCTACCATCTTGGCGCCATGGATTGGACGCCCAACATCCGAGGAATGCGGTGGTTCATCGATGAGGTTGCGCCCCAACTAAGGAATGCTGAGCTTGAGGTTTTTAGCAAGCACTGGCCCTTTGAAGGTTCGACTGGTCCTGTCAAGCACCAAACCCATGACCTTGACTTTCAACAATTTGGAGTATTCGTTGCCCCAATCCGCAGCGGCAGCGGAATGCGCATCAAGCTTCTCGAAGCAATGGCGCGAGGTAAGGCCATTGTAACCACGAGCCTTGGCGCAGAAGGCCTTAGAGCCCAGCATAATGTTCACCTCCTTCTAGCGGATTCCGCCGAGGATTTTGCTGCTGCCCTAGACCTGCTCTGGAGCAACCTGGAGCTTCGCAGCCGAATCGGTAATGCTGCTGCGGCCCATGCCCGGCAAACGTTTAGCGACGAAGCGGTTGCCTTGGAACTCCGCACGGAACTTGCGACCTTTAGCCACTAATGGAAGCTATCGCATTGATTTTTTGGGGGCTTGCTCTGGTTCCCTACAGTCTTTTTCCCTTGGTTCTGAGAGCCCTAGGTCAAAAACCGAAAAGTCCAGAAGAAGTCAAGGAGCAACATACGCTGCCCAAGGTTACGGTTGTTTTTGCGGCCTACAACGAAGAAGCAAACCTGGCCCGCATGCTCGACCATCTCCTGGCACAGGACTACCCCGGCGAATTGGAGGTTTGGGTGGGGTCCGACCAAAGTACCGACCGAAGCGACGAGATACTAACGCAGTACAGCGCAAAGCACCCCTCCAT
>JBEEMM010000002.1:0-26396 GCA_041192685.1 Bacteroidota bacterium
AACCATGTTTTTGCAGTACACCTCGGTAAAAACATCGGCTCCAGACGACCAGCGGCAAATATCCGTAGATGTGGTAGGCGGAGACTTTCCTTCTGGGGTGAGCCTGGCCTCGACGGCTCAAAGCGCGGGAACTGGCAGTATTGGGTCAGGAAATGAGGTGGAACTAAACAACAATACCACATCGGGCACGCTCGTCAGCGCCATAGGTTCTGCCTATTCTGGTACTGCTGCGGGCCAGGGTATTCCCATTACCTATGCCTTGAACTTCACTACGGAGGCCTTGGATGCCTCTACCGCAGGCATGGTTTCGCTTCAGTTTACTCTAAGCAACAACTAGTGAAGGTTGCTGTTGAATTTCCCGGCTCAGCCATCGGTTGGGCCGGGATTCTTTGGTTTGGGCTGCTTCAAGGGTCCGCCTGGAGCCAGGTCGTGGTTACCAACGGGCTCAGCCACTTTCAACGCGGATCTTCGCAAGAGGCAGGCTACATTGAGCTTTGGAATCCTACCCCGGAGCGCCAAACGGCCATACTCATTCGTGACAGCCTGCTCGGACCCATGAACGACCTGCAGATTGCGAGCGAAGTTCCAATTCCTCCCGAAGCAAGAGTCCGGGTGAACTACCAATGGCTCCGCGAAGACAGCAGCAGCCAAGGCGTCCGAGTTTTTGTGAGCACTGCAGCCCACCGAGCTGCGGCGCCTGAGGTTCAGGCCGGGCGGATTCTGGTACAACTATCTACGCGCTATGCGGTGGACCTCTACCGCGGCCAACTTTGCGAGGAGCTCGACTTGCTGTGGTCGGACCGGGGCATACGCGTAACCAACCAAAGCAAAGATTTTTGGGCCGGATCCTGCTACGCCATTCGCAACGGGGAACGCCACGGGCGAAGCCTTGCAGGCGGAGTTCTAAGGCCTGGAGACAGCCGAGTCTGGCAGCTGCCCGAGGATTCCGAAGGCGCTTGGCTCGAGAATGCTGACGGGGTAATTGTAGCCAGTCGGCGGCCATGACCTTTGCCCTGTGGTGGGCCCTTGCTACGCTGCCGGGTGGCCTTTGGCCGGTGCTTGGCGCATCCTGGCAGCAAGGCTCCAGCTCGCTTTGGTTTCAGTCGGCGCCGACGCCCTTTGGCGGACGAAGCCAGTTCTCTGGGAGCCATAAGGACTGGTCGCTGCGCTACGGAAGCCATGCCCCAGGCTGGGGTTGGAGCCTTAGCCATCGGGGTCGTGGACTCTGGATGTCGCCCAGGGGCTCCCTGGGCGCGATGTGGTCGGGCAAGGGGACCTTTGCCAAACAACCCTGGACTGCCCAGGCCACGGTCCATGCCAAGTCATGGGTTGGCCGGGGGTCTTGGGGACGCCTGACCCTGCAGCGAAGCCTTCCCGGATCCAATCTCGCCTCCCTCCGATGGGATTCCCGGCAAATCGATGCCCTTTGGGCCCCCGGAATGAGGGCCTTGGGCTTTCGATTAGAGGGTATGGAATGGCGCAGAAGCTGGACTCTGGGGCAAACGAGCGACCTGCTTCGGTACCGAGTTGGCGAAACAACCATGGAATGGCGCTCAAGCGCGGGCAAAAGCCGAGTGCAGCAGCAGTTCTCCCTGCGGACCGCCATCAAGGGCCACCGAATTGGGCTTTATTTTGCCGACCAGGGTGCTGGGCCGAGCTATACCGCAAGGCTGAACCTTCACCTTCCCCAAGGGGGCAATTGGGCGGCCGGATGGTCTGGCGGGCAGGCTTTGCTCCGGTGGAGTCTGGGCGGTCAGTCGGCCTTTAGTGGCAGCTTGCTCGAGCTGGGCAACCCGATTCGCGCCCGCCTGGAATTCCGCGGAACGGGGATTTCTGCGGAGTGGAGCCGGGCTGGCACCCTGCAGTATGCATCCCTGTCGTCGCGCCATACCTGGACGCGCAAACCACCCAAACAGCCCCCGAGCGAAACGGAGTACGCCCCGGCGTGGATTGATTTAAACTACGAATTCTCAGGCAGTCCGCCCGAGTTGTTTTTGGAACTCAAGGGCAGCGAAGTTCATAGCATTCAGCTTTTGGCGCAAACCCGGCAGTGGAAGGACCACATTCCCCCGGGAACCTACGCGGTGAGCGGCAAAGCCCCAAAGGGCTGGATTTTGGAGCTCTCTAGCGACAGTTTGCGCGTCGAAGCGGGCAAGATTTGCCCTTTATGGGTAAGGCTTAAGCGGCCTGAGGGGATGGTGCGCTGGGTTATCGCGTCAGGTGGATCTGCGGGATGAGGTAGCCCATTGCCGCCCCGACGGCCAAGCCCACAATGACGTCCGAGGGATAATGCTTGCCTGCCTGCACGCGCTGCAGTGCGGCATAGGCGGGCACCGCGGCAGCGGCGGTCCAGACCCAGGGCTTGAGCTTCGAATTCGGATGCATGTCGGACCAAATTTTGGCGGCAAAAAAAGTATTGCACGCGGTCATGCTGGCATGACCCGAGAAGAAGGACTTGCGCGCGTCGGATTCCATTCGGTCGATCAAGGGAGCCTGAGCATTGTACACAAAAGGACGGTTTCGCCGAAGGCTGTTTTTGACGAGGTCCGTGAGCATGAGCGTACTGAGATTGGTTTGAAACCACAGGCTTCCGAGTACCAGTCCGTCGCGCACCAAGGTGTTCTTAGGAGTTTGCGCAAGCGCGACCATACCCGCAGCACCAAAAGCCGCAAAGAGTACGACGTCAGAGCGTTTGGCCGCGCCTTCGTCCCAGCGATTCAGGGCGAGGGCCTCCCAAGCGGGCAGGCTAGGTGGAGTTAGGGCATTCAGTTCTGATTCGGTGAACGCAGGCAGTCGGCTACCGAGGTAGGAATTGGCGCCCAACAACGCAAGGCTTGCCCCATAGACGGGCGCATCGGTCCGCAGCGAAATACGATAGGGAACCTGGGCCATGGCATGGAAGCCGAGGACACTGAATAACAAAAAAGCGAGAGCGCGCATGACTTAGGGTTGAATCTGCAAGGTATGCCTTTGGCTGCCGCCGGGCAGCTCCACCAAAACGACATACCAGCCGGCTGAAAGCGCTCCGAGCGAAAAATACTCCTGCTCTGCGCCCGAGCGGTCCCATACTTTGACGCTTCGGCCCTGAGCGTCCATCAAACTAACCCTGCCTCGATCCGAGGGAGCGTCCAACCAAAATCCTCCTGCGGCGGGATTCGGATAGACCCTCGAAACCGGCGGAACAAGCTCCGGCTCGTTCAGGGTAATTTGAGGCTGACTGAGCTTGGTACTGGTGTAGAGTCGGTACTCCCCCGCCTTGAGCAAAATGCCGGCATTGACATTGGAGACCGTGATGGAATCCCCACTGAAGTAGTCGTACCAGACCCCTGTAGCGGTAAAAGCCGGAATAATCGTCTGGGCACTGACCGCAAAATTGCCAATAGCCATGGCGTCCATGCCCGAACTGTTGAACACCATCCGCTTGGTAGCGCCAGCGAAGCTGTAGGTGAACTGCCCGTCCCTAAAGGTGGCTGGATGGCTTTTGCGCAGACTAAAAATCGCGGCCGTCACGTCATAGAGTCGGCGACGCTCCGGAACCTGATAGTAGTTCCAGAGGATGGGTTTGTTGCAGACGCGGCATGGGTTGTTGATCGAAACATCGTAGCCCAGTTCTCCAAACATCCAAATCATGCGCGGACCCGGTATCAAGTAGGCAAAAAGGTTGACCGCCTCCGCACGCCTTAGGCCAGTGGCCAGCTGCCTCGGGTTGTGGTTCACGTTGGTGGTATTCCCGTAGGTAAGAACTTCGTACATAAGGCGCTCCTCATCATGGCTCTCGGCGTAGGACACCAAGGCAGGCTCGGTCCAGCCCCTTGCTCCATGGTAGGCCCAAGAGAAGTTGCTCTGCGCATTGCCCTGCCCCGCCTGATGAAAGTTATAGGTTGAATTTCCCCAAAGCAGAAAACCATAGTCTGACAGCGCCTTCTCCTCAGAATTGTCGGCCCAGTGCTCCAAAATCAGGTAGGCATTCGGATTTAGGGACCATAGGGTATCGCCGATTCGCTTAATCGTAGCCTGGCGCAACGCGGAATTCCCGGCGTTCGCGTTCAAAAAACCCTTGGTATAGTCAAATCGAATTCCATCGATTTTGTATTCCTGAAGCCAAAAACTGGTGACCCGATCGACAAAATCTTTGGTGGCCTGGTTCTCGTGGTTAAAGTCAAACCCCCAGCAATAGGGCGGGTGCGGGCAGACTGCATTAAACCACGGGCTGTTTGCCGCGGGGCGGTTGTTGGCGGCATCCCAGTACATCGCCACAAGCGGACTCTGACCAAAGGCATGATTAAATACCATGTCGGCAATTACCGCGATGCCCTTGCTGTGGCAGGAATCCACGAACTCTTTGAACTTCTCGGGGCTGCCATAGAACTTGTCTAAGGCCATGTGGAAGCTCGGATTATAGCCCCAGCTCTCGTTGTTTTCGAACTCGTTGTTGGGCATCAACTCAATAGCATTGATTCCAAGCCGCTTCAGGTAGCCCAGCGTGTCAATCAGGGCTTGGTAGTTGCGCGCAGCAATAAAATCGCGGACCAAGAGCTCATAAATAATTAAGTCCGCCTTGCCGGGGGGGCTGAAATTGGAATTCTTCCATGCATACTCGGATTTACCCGGACGCAAAAGCGCACAAAACCCGGTGGTTTTTCCGTTTGGATAGGGATGCAGGCCAGGCCATGTTCCAAGGGGAATTCCCCCGTCGGAATTCGGATCGAGAATGAGCTCGGCAAAGGGATCGGCTACCTTGATGGCGCCGTCGATCCAGTACTGGTAGGCATAGCTTTGGCCCGGATTCACGGCAACCTGCAGCCAAAACCGCTGCCCGTCGGAGCTCTTATTCATAAAGTGACTGGACGCAGGCAAAAAGTCATTAAAATCCCCCAAAACATAAACGAAGTCCTTGAACGGAGCGCGCAACACCAGACCAACCGTACTGTCGCTGGTGTAGTTTGCCCCGTCTAACCAACCCGGAGGAACCGGTGCCACCATTTGAATGGGGTTACCCGTGTAGTATAGCGTATCGTAGGCCGTAAGCGAACCCGAAATGGCCTCAAGCACTACCGTATGCTGACCAGGCGAAGCCGCGACCAAATCATAGTTTAGAGCCGTTGCGTTGGTCGCCGTGGTCTTTAGGATTCCGTTGTCGTAAACCTTGAGCGTTGCAGACTGGTTGGATGCCGCAACCAAGCTAAGGGTGTCGCCCGGATTCGCGATTTGGGGTCCGCTCGGAGCAAAAAAGGCCGCCAGCAGGCCAGCATTTGCAGGATAAACCGAATAATAAATGTCGCTGCCGTCGGCGCTGCGACCCACCACCGTGCCCGCGGCATTGCGAAACACAAAGGCCAGCTGCTGCACCTGAGTACCGGCCGGAAATCCGTAGAACGAAGGAATATGGTACTTAATCTGGTGCTTGTTGTTGCCCAGGCTCGTCATGAGCACCTTTGCCGTAGGCTGCCCCCAACTGCCCTGCACAAACTGCCAATTCGTTGGCGAGGTCGAGGAAGAAGTAATCAGGCCAGCATGGGCATAAACAGGCGACACACCTACTAAGGCACCATTGCCCTCCGCCGCGTTGTACACGATGGTGACGGTATCGTTTTGAGTCGGGAAAGCCGGAGTTACGCTTAAAATCTGCGCTTGAGAAGCCATCGAAAGGACCAATCCAAGAAGCATAAGGTGGTTCTTCATGCAGTAAAAATACTTAGCGTACCCCGTACACTACTCAAACATTAGTAAAACAGCCATAGATTTCTGCCATGAAAGCCATTACCGCACTTTTTATTGGGGGACTTTTATGCGGAATTAGTCCGCTGCGAAGCCAAGCCCAGAACGGCAGCCCAAAACCTCAGGCCAAGACGCCTGTTCCCAGAATCGAGCTCGAGCTGGGCTACCTAAGAACCTGGCACGCCGACGATGCCATTACCCGCAGCGACTGGATTCAGGTGCCCGGAACCTGGCGCGACCCGGCGAACTTCCCCGGGCAAAGCCAGTACGCTTTTACCTTTCGCGATACGTCGTGGACCTACCGATTCAACCACAACCACCCCATGCTTACTACGCGGATTCGCCTCGGAACCCGTCCCGACGCACCCTGGCAGTTCTTCGTGGTTCAATCGGCGATGTGGAACTCCTGGCACCAGCTGTCGTTCATGCTCGGCGCGGAGGCCAGCTACCGCCCCAACGAACGGTGGCGATTCGCACTTCAGGCCGGAGGCCTTTCAGGCTACCACCTCGTGCATACGCTGGAGCGTCCGGCACTGCTTTCGGTCGATGGCCCAGAGGGCGGAGTATTTGCCGGCGCCAACCTCACTGCCGACTACCAAATCACCAAGCATTGGCGCGCCCGACTCGCGGGCAACCACCTCATTGCGGGACTCGGCCTCTACTACGCTTGGAGCCCTCGAGCGGATCCAGCACCAGGTAGCGAACCCAGGTAACCGAGGGCTGCCATCCGCGCCCGCCCAAGTCGTACCAGAAGCGAAGCCGCGCCGACGAGCTGCCCTCGTAGGCCAAGGCAAAACCCAGAAGCTGGCGGGACTTTTGGTGCCAAGCGCCGAGATCCTCGGGGTTTCGACTCTGAAAAAGACCCTGCCCCAGCGGAGCCTGAAAATTGTGCCCGTCCCAGTAGCTAACCTCGGCGGCGAGCCACTTCGATATGCGCCAAACGCCCTCCACCGAGGTGCCCCGACCCGCCGACTCCGGGCTGAATGCGGACAGCGGATCCGCGTAGTAAAGCTGCGCCGCGCGCAGCCACCACGATGACCCCAGATGTACCCGTGCGAACGCCCCGTAATTCAAGCGGTTACCATCTGAATCCGGCGACGTATCAATTTGTCCGCCCACGTGGTGGTACTGCAGCACTCCCTTGACTTCGAGCCACTCCGCCGAATATCCACCGGTCACTCCGCCGTGAATGCGCTCCTTAAACGGACTGCCGTAGTCAATCGCCTTCAGCCATTCCAACCAATAGTGGGCGATCCAGTGATTTTTTGTAGCGGAACCCTCCAGGCCGTAGACTACCGGAACCGCGTAGCGCAAATCCGGATTAATCAGGTAGCGCGGAAGCCCGTGGCTGCGGTCGCGGATGCTCCCGAAGGCCATAATCGCCTTACTATGACGGTATTCCAAGCGAATCCACGGAACTAAGCGTGGCTGCGCCCCAAATTCCTGGTGGATGAAACCGCCGAGTTCCGCACTTCGGCGTGGAGCAACTTCAAAGCGTCGGCGCATTCCTGCGAGCGCACCAAGACGCGTACGCCCCTCTTCGGCGGGATGAAAAAATTCCGTGTTCCGCATGTAGGCGAGCACTTCGGGACGCCAAGCGGTGTCGGGCGGTCGGTAAACGAAGCGATCGAGTTGCCCCTGACCGATCGCCGGCAAAGTGGCCAAAATCAGGACATAAAAAAAGGGGCTCCGGGTAAACCGCATGCCCCAAAAGTACGCAGCTATTTCAGAGAGCATGCCTGAATTTAATGCCTTAGGTAGAAAGTTTGAGGCAAGCTTAGCGTGACTTTTTTTGTCAATATCTCAAAAAATTAATTGCTTGTACTAGAATCAAGAGCGCACGCGGTATAGTCAAGGGACATCAGCGAGATAAGACGACAAAAAAACGTAAATATTTGATAATTATATTATAAGCAAGAACAAGTATTGTACATTTCAGTCAACCTAAAAAAGAAAACATGAAAAATTTAAGCATTTTACTTACCGCAGCACTAATAATGATTTCGTGCGCGAAAGACCCCTGTAAAGATGTGGTCTGCCTTAACGAAGGCACCTGTTTAGATGGAACCTGCCTCTGCGAGGATTGGTACGAAGGCGTGGATTGCGGTACTGAAGAACGTGCGAAATACTACGGCACCTACAATGGCACATTGACCTTATCTCAAGGCGGACAGCCCCTTCAGTCTGCACCCTTTGTGATGACCATCAGTGGCGGCACATCCATTAACAAACTGCAGTTCATTGGTACTGGCACGAATGCTCTTGATTCGGAAGCATCACTAACGGTGACCAAAAATTCTGATTTTACCTTGCCTTCCTTTACCAATAGTGCACTCGGCGGACCTGCAACATGGTCAGGGGCCGGCACATTCAGTGGTAGCGAAGTAAGTATGACCGGTCAAGTTGATTTCACGGGCGTGGGCATACTTGATTGGACCTACACTGCTACCAAATAGATTTCAGGAACCCATCTTAAGGGTTTGCAGAGGGTTTGTCTAACATGATGTTAGGCAAACCCTTTTTTTATTGGTTTAACTGTGTTTGTCTGAAGCCCCGATGCCTAAGCCTAGGGCCTAGCATCTAAAAGTTAAACGCATTCAAATCACAAGGTTAAAGTGCCCAAGGCGGGAATCGAACCCGCACGACCATCACTGATCAAGGGATTTTAAGTCCCTCGTGTCTACCTATTTCACCACTTGGACGGTGGGGGCCAAAAATACGGCGCGATTCCGCAAAAAATCCCTTGGCCCCGAGTGAGATTTATCGCAAAAAGCCAAGCCGCTGCCGAAGAAAAAAAAACCGCCCGAGGCTTGCCCCGAGCGGTCTTTACAAAGTGTGGTCCGCAGCAGAATTACATCATGCCGTCCATGCCGCCGCCCATTGGAGGCATCGATGCCTCTTTCTTGGGTAGCTCTACAATGGTAGCCTCGGTCGTGAGCAGCAGCGAAGCAACCGAAGCAGCATTCTCAAGCGCCACGCGGGTAACCTTGGTCGGATCAATAATACCGGCTTCGTACATCGAGCAGTACTCCTCGGTCTTGGCGTTGAAGCCAAAGTCGCCCTTGCCCTCTTTTACCTTAGCCACAATAACGGAACCCTCAAGCCCTGCATTCCCTACAATGATGCGAAGGGGCTCTTCGATAGCGCGAGCAATGATTTTGATGCCCGTGGTCTCGTCGAGGTTCAAGCCCTGAAGGTCAGCCAAGGCCTCGATGGCGCGCACCAGCGCAACCCCTCCGCCTGGAACAATGCCTTCTTCAATTGCAGCACGAGTAGCAGCTAAGGCATCGTCTACACGATCCTTCTTCTCCTTCATCTCAACCTCAGAAGCGGCGCCCACATAGAGCACGGCTACTCCGCCGGCCAACTTGGCAAGGCGCTCCTGGAGCTTCTCGCGGTCGTAGTCACTGGTAGTCGTTTCAATTTGGGCCTTGATTTGGTGCACGCGCGCCTGAATGTCTTCTGCGCTGCCCGCTCCATTGACGATGGTCGTGTTGTCCTTGTCAATGGTCACCTTCTCGGCAGTGCCAAGCATGTCCATCGTAGCATTCTCGAGCTTGAAGCCGCGCTCCTCGCTGATGACCGTTGCACCCGTTAGGACTGCAAGATCTTCAAGCATGGCTTTGCGGCGGTCGCCGAATCCCGGAGCCTTCACGGCTGCAATTTTTAACGCACCACGAATCTTGTTCACCACAAGGGTTCCAAGAGCCTCGCCGTCGACGTCTTCTGCAATGATTAGCAAGGGCTTACCGGTCTGAGCAACAGGCTCAAGAATCGGGAGAAGCTCCTTCATCGTGCTCACCTTCTTGTCGTAAATCAAAATGAACGGACGCTCCAGATCAGCAACCATCTTCTCGGTGTTGGTCACAAAATAGGCCGACAGGTATCCGCGGTCAAACTGCATTCCCTCCACAATGTCTACGTAGGTTTCGGTTCCCTTCGCTTCTTCGACGGTAATTACACCCTCCTTCTTAACCTTGGCCATGGCCTCAGCAATGAGCGCACCAATAGTGGGATCGTTGTTCGCAGAAATGGTAGCGACCTGCTCCACTTTTTTAATGTTGTCGCCAACTTCTTGAGACTGGGCGCGCAGGCTTTCAACAACCTTGGCTACAGCCTTGTCGATTCCGCGCTTGAGGTCCATCGGATTGGCTCCAGCAGCGACATTCTTGTGACCCTGGCTGATGATGGCCTGGGCTAAAACCGTGGCCGTAGTGGTACCGTCTCCGGCAATGTCCGCTGTTTTGCTCGCAACCTCTTTGACCATTTGGGCTCCTAGGTTTTGAATTTTATCTTCTAGCGTAATTTCCTTGGCTACCGTAACTCCGTCCTTGGTCACCTGCGGTGCACCAAACGACTTCTCAATGATTACGTTGCGACCCTTAGGTCCGAGCGTGACCTTCACGGCATTGGCCAGGGCGTCTACTCCGGCGCGCATCCCGTCTCGGGCTGCGACGTCAAACTTAATATCTTTTGCACTCATGGTTCTGTAAATTAAATAATTGCTAAAATGTCGGACTCGCGCATGATCAAGAAGTCCGTGCCTTCGTACCGAATCTCGGACCCTGCGTACTTCGCGTACAAAATTTGGTCGCCGACCTTCACGGTCATTGGCTCGTCTTTTTTGCCTCCACCCACAGCACGGACAATGCCACGTTGGGGTTTCTCTTGGGCAGTATCGGGAATTATGATGCCCGAGGCCGTTTTAGTCTCCGCTGCTGCAGGCTCGACGATTACCCGGTCAGCCAGTGGACGAATGGTCAAATTAGCCATAATTGTTTGTTGAGTTAGAATGGTTTGCAAATCGACCCCTCCTTTGAAGAGCCGCAACCTCACCTGCACAGGTTGTGCCACGGCCCTTTAAGCCCCGTCAAATTACCAATGTCGCGACAATCTGTCAGCGCATTGGCAAAATTGTCAGTACTGTCTATTCTGCGGACTCCGGAAGCCCGGTGGGCTGCGCCGGTTGCCCGGGCGCCTGATTGGGAGTCTGAACGGGTGCCTCTACGGGCGCCTCGTCCATTTGCTCCTGCATCGCCGATTCTTCGACGTCATTGCCTTCTACCCCAGGGTTGAACATGTTCACCAAAAGAACCAAGGCAAAAAGAGTGAATGCCAGCACCCAAGTAGAACGCTCTAAGAAGTCTGAAGTGCGCTTTACGCCACCAAGCATGTTGGAACCGCTGCCGCCCAATGCCCCTCCCATTCCGGAGCTTTTGGGGCTCTGAACCAGAACAACAAGCATTAATAACAGGCTTACAAGGGCAATTAAAATAACAAACAACGAGGTCATACTCTTTTAAATTATTGGTTTCGCAGTGCTTCGATACGGGCGGCAAATATCAAACTTTTCTCGGGAACGCGCAGCTTTAAAATTTCGTAAGCCTGAATTGCCTTTGCCGCATGGCCTTGATCGGCATAAAGTCGGGCCAAAGTCTCGGTTACCAATCCCGTTACCAGTGGGCTTGATTCGCCTTGGACCACGGGTGCCACCGCGTCCTTATCCCGCTTGTCGAGGGGCGAAATTCGCGGATTCGTGCTCAAAAATTCGTCAATAAGATCCTCGGCATTGGGCCCTGCAGCAGCATTGGAGAGCCGCGCTACAAACTGCGCAAAGGGACTAAGGCCCTCAGCCGCTGAAGAAACCGCTTCTGCTGGAATGCTCGGATTAGGGACTACTTCTTGCTTTGCCCTAGCCGCTGCCTTGGATTTAGGCGGAGCATCTTGCTTCGCGAGGGGGTCTTCCAAAACGGGGCTTTCTAGGGTTTCGGACTCCACCAAGGCAGTAGCAGTGGGCTGCGGCTCGGGGTTTTGAGCTGGTGCAAGGGCTGGCGCAGGAACTGGGGCTGCTGCTGGGGCTGGCTCCTCGCCCTTAATCTTGGCCATAATCGCCCTGGAACGCAGTATTTGAGCGCGGACTTTTTCGGGCAAGGAATCAAGGTCTATTTCTTTGGGCTGCGCAGGGACAGACTGGGGAACCTCGGGCTCTGGCTTCACAACCTTGGGCTCTGGCTGTACAACCTTGGGCTCTGGCTGGGCAATCTTGGGCTCTGGCTTGGGAACTTCGGCCTTGGGCTCCGACTTCGCAATCTTAGGCTCCGGCTTGGCGACCTTGGGCTCCGGCTGCGCAACTTCAGCTTGGGGTATAAGGGGTTCCTCAACCCAGTGCATCAGGGCGGACCGATCGGGACTAATTGCCGCACAGCGCTGCAGCACCTGAGCAAACTTGGGCGATTCCGCACGCTGAACGGCCCTCACGTAGAGCCACCAAAGCGGCACCGCGGCGGGATAGGCCGCTACTAATTCCTCGAGCCAACCCAAATCGCTGGCCGCTACCCGGTCGGGATTGGCCCATAGCTCCTGTACTCGAGCGGCGTCTTGGGCTACCACTGTACTAAGGCTCGGTTAAAAATCTTATCGCTCAATTCGCTGACCATCTCCTCGACCAAGGCGTCTTCGACGCTGCGCAAGTCGGTTGAAGCAGGGAAGTTCCGAAACGCAGAAAAGACCTGCGTAAAGGATTTTTTGTCGTCGAGAACATTCACAAACTCCACATTGACCGAAATACTCAAACGGCTCTGCGCAACCTGATCGTTGGCAGCCGGAGCCTCCGAGCGCACCGTGTATTCGGTGATGGATCCGCTAAACTGCAGATCCCCGTCGCGGCCTACAAGAGACAGCGGAGTTTGGCGCACCAAGACCGATTGAAGCTCTGTGGTAAAGCGCTGCGCAAGCATGGGGTTGATCAGGTCGGCCCTGTTTTCAAATGCAATGACGCTGATGGTTTTGGCGCTCCCGACGTCTCCGCCAGTGAAGGAATACATGCCCTTGCAGGCCGAAACCAAAACAAGGAGGGTCAAGAGTATGGTCCGCATCAGTCGAGGCCGAATTGCTTGATTTTGCGGTACAGCGTGCGCTCGCTAATGCCCAACTCGGCCGAGGCATTCTTGCGGCGACCCTTGTGGCGCTCGAGCACCCTGCGTATGGTTTCGAGCTCAAGATCCTGAAGCGACAGGTGCTCTGCAGACTCCACCGCCGAATCTACGTCCAGGGTTTCTTCACCCTCTTCCTCTTGCAAATTCATGTACCGTTGTGCCTCTGGGGCGTTGGCAGGCTCCGACCGAAGCGCCGGCAGAGAAGATTCAGCAGGCGCCGAAGACTGCGCAAAACCTGAACCCGACATGCTCGATACAGCCTGCTTTAGATTATTTAGGTCGTTGCGCATGTCAAAGAGCACCTTGTACAGGATTTCGCGCTCGGTATTGAATTCAGAATGCGACAAAACGTCGTCACGCCGGGCCGGAACGCTTCGGCGGTCAATCTCTGGAATGTACTGGCGCAGCACCTCCGACTTGATTTCGCGATCGCTCTCCACCACGCAAAGCTGCTCTACCAGGTTGCGGAGCTGGCGTATGTTTCCTGGCCAGCGGTAGGATTCAAGCACCGCCACTGCCTCTTCAGAGAGGCGAACTGCCGGCACTCGGTACTTCTGCGAGAAATCTTGGGCAAACTTGCGAAACAGCAGGTGAATGTCGTCCTTTCGTTCTCGAAGGGGCGGAAGTGAAATTTCTACCGTATTCAGACGGTAAAACAAATCCTCGCGAAACAGACCCTTGTCAATTTTGTCGAGCATGTCTACGTTGGTGGCTCCGACCACGCGGACGTCAATTTTTTGGGCCTTCGAAGACCCCACTTTGATGAATTCACCCGTCTCGAGGACCCTCAACAGGCGCACTTGTGTTCCCAGGGGAAGCTCCCCGACCTCGTCCAAAAAGATGGTTCCTCCGTCGGCCTCTTCAAAATAGCCTTTTCGAGCCCCGGCCGCACCCGTAAAGGCTCCCTTCTCGTGACCAAAAAGTTCCGAATCAATGGTGCCCTCGGGTATTGCCCCGCAGTTGACCGCCACCAATGGGGCGTGCTTGCGGTGCGACAGGTGGTGAATAATCTTGGGGATGTTCTCCTTGCCCACGCCGCTTTCGCCCGTCACTAGTACCGAAATATCGGTTGCAGCGACCTGAATCGCCTTGTACAAAGCGCGGTCCAGCGCGGGCTGGGTCCCGATGATACCAAATCGTTGCTTGACTTCTTGAACCTTCATTCGAGGGTAAATTCGAGTTTTAAGGGTTTACCTGTGGCGATCCTGGTGCCCGAGAGCTTGTTGACCACGTTCGGACTCGTTGCCTCGACCAAAACTTTATGGGCCTCGGGCAAAGGACTTTTAAACTTTAAATCCAAAGTACGCCCCGTCCAAAGGGAATTCCAAATCTCTTTGCCTGACTTGTCGTAGACCCGAACCATAAAGCCCAGGGTTAAATTCTCAATGCACTGGCCTTCCTTAGCCACACAAAGCCTTAAAACACCCGATTCTCTGATGGCCTCGGCACGCAGGCCCAGTTCCAGACCGAGGTCCTGCCAGGTTCCGTCGGCAAGCTTGGTTTGGGCTCCTGCCCCAAGGCTGCAAAGCAGGGCAAAGGCAATTAGTAGGGTCTTCATTAGCGCGGAATTCGGGCGTAACCCACGGCCCTGCCCAAAAGGGTTGCGGCAGTACTGCGTTCAATCTCAACCATTACCCATTGGCCTGCCTGGTAGTTCTCGCGGGCAAAAACCACGACATTGTTTTCAGAAGTGCGGCCGTATAAATCGGCCTCGCTCCGCTTAGACCGTCCCTCGACGAGCACCTCAACCGTTTGGCCAATATGCGCGGAATTGCGTTCGGCACTGTGCCTTTGCTGCGCCTCAATAACCTCATTGAGTCGGCGCTTCTTTACTTCCAACGGAATGCTGTCTTCGAGCTTGCGCGCCGCAAAGGTGTTGGGCCGCTCGGAATAGGCGAACATGTAGCCAAAATCGTACTTCACATACTCCATAAGGCTCAGGGTCTCCTGGTGGTCTTCTTCGGTCTCGCCCGGGAAGCCCGAGATCATGTCTTGACTTATTCCGCAGCCCGGAATAATTCGGCGAATGCGGTCCACGAGCGCCAGGTACTCCTCGCGGTTGTGGCCCCGATTCATGGCCTTGAGAATGCGCGACGAACCGCTCTGCACCGGCAGGTGAATGTACTTGCAAATGTTGGGGTGCGCCGCGATGGCCTCCAGCACCTCGTCCTTCATGTCTTGAGGATTGCTTGTAGAGAAGCGGATTCGCATCTCGGGTACCGCATTGGCCACAAGGTGAAGCAGGTCCGCAAAGTGATGGGCACTGGCCTGCGCCATAGGGCTTGCCTTGTCAAAGTCTTTTTTGAGTCCGCCCCCGTACCACAGGTAGGAATCGACGTTCTGACCCAGCAGCGTCACCTCTTGGTAGCCGTCCGCCCAAAGCTGCATCACCTCCTCAAGGATGGTTTGAGGGTCTCGACTGCGCTCTCGACCGCGGGTGAAGGGTACCACGCAGAAGGTGCACATGTTGTCGCATCCGCGGGTAATGCTTACAAAGGCGGTGATTCCGTTGCCTCCGAGGCGCACCGGCTCAATGTCGTGGTAGGTCTCTTCTTTGCTCAGAAGCACGTTTACCGCCTTGCGGCCGCCGTCAAGCTCCTCGAGCAAGTTGGGCAAATCGCGGTATGCGTCGGGGCCCACGACCAAGTCCACGAGCTTCTCTTCTTCAAAAAACTTTTCGCGCACGCGTTCGGCCATGCAACCCAGCACGCCAATTTTGAGCTCGGGCTTGTTGGCCTTGAGCGTGTTAAACTGATCCAGTCGCTTGCGCACGGTCTGTTCGGCCTTTTCGCGAATCGAGCAAGTATTCAAAAGCACCAGATCGGCATCTTCGAGTTTGTCGGTGGTTTCGTATCCCCCTTTTTGCAAAATAGAGGCGACGATTTCGCTGTCAGAGAAATTCATCTGGCATCCGTAGGACTCTAAGTATAGTTTTTTTCCTTGACCAAGGCCTTCGCGCAGCAGGACTTCTCCTTGGCGCTCTTCGGCCAAAAGGCTGGGTTCCGTTTCTAAAATTTTGGACATGCTGCAAAAATACGGACTACGTCCGAGGTAGAGCGACAAAATGTCAGCCGCTAATTTTAAACGCTTGGGCCAAATTCCGAGCGTTACTTTGCAGGCGTAAAACTCTGCTCATGGCCCAAAATCTCGTTATTGTCGAATCCCCTGCCAAGGCCAAGACCATTGAAAAATTCCTCGGCAGCGCCTTCACCGTGCGCTCCAGTTTTGGGCACATTCGGGATCTTCCCGAGCGCGGAATCGGCATTGACGTCGAGAAGGATTTTGCCCCGGAGTACGAGGTGAGCGAAGACAAAAAAGAGGTCGTTGCCCAACTGCGCAAACTGGCTAAGGCCGCCGATACGGTATGGCTTGCCAGTGATGAGGACCGTGAGGGAGAAGCTATTTCTTGGCACCTGTCCGAGGCCCTAGACCTCGACATGAACAAGACCAAACGAATTGTTTTTCATGAGATTACCAAGTCTGCCATTCTAAAGGCGGTAGACAATCCGCGCCAGATCGACATGAACCTGGTCAACGCCCAGCAGGCTCGCCGGGTGCTGGATCGGCTTGTGGGTTTTGAGCTCTCGCCCGTGCTTTGGAAGAAGGTCCGACGCGGCCTGAGCGCCGGCAGAGTGCAGTCTATAGCAGTGCGGATGATTGTAGAACGAGAGCGCGCCATCGAGAACTTCGTTTCGACCATCGACTTTCGCATGGAGGGTCGCTTTGCTGCGCCCAACGGAGCAGGTTTTCTGGCCGAATACCAGGGGAGCCTCAAGGATCAGGCATCAGTAAATGCTTTGGCTGCAGGCCTCGACCTCGGCGGTTTTGTGGTGGCCTCGCTCGAGCAGAAGACCTCAGCCCGCAAGCCCGCTGCCCCATTCACCACCTCAACCCTGCAGCAAGAGGCGTCCCGCAAACTGGGATTGTCGGTGAGCCGCACCATGAGTTTGGCGCAAAAACTATACGAAAACGGTCATATTACCTATATGCGTACCGACTCGGTAAACCTTTCTGAAGAGGCCATTTCTGGAGCGCGAGACGCCATTACGGAACTCTACGGCAGCAGTTTTGCCCAATCGCGCAAGTACCAAACCAAAAGTGCAGGAGCCCAAGAGGCCCACGAGGCCATTCGACCCACCAACATGCTAATGAAGTCCGCCGGCGGCGATCCTTCAGAGAAAAAACTCTATGAGCTAATCTGGAAGCGCACCCTTGCGAGCCAAATGGCCGACGCGCAAATAGACCGCACCGTGGCGCAGCTGCAAAATTCCGCCATAGAATTCACGGCACGCGGCGAAATGATTGCCTTTGAAGGCTTTTTAAAGGTGTACCGCGAGGGCCTTGACGAAGAAGAAGACGAGGCAGGAATGCTCCCCCCATTGAAGCAGAACGATGCGGTCCGGCTTCAGTCCGCGCAGGCAACCCAGCGCTTTACCCGAGCCCCCGGGAGATTCACCGAGGCGACCTTAGTTAAGGCTCTGGAAGAAGAGGGCATCGGCCGCCCGTCTACCTATGCGCCGACCATATCGACCGTTCAAAACCGTGGATACGTGGCAAAAGGGGTACGTGAAGGCGAAGTTCGACCTATTGTCTATGCGGAATGGACTGGCGGAAGCCAATGGAACTGGGACAAGCGCGACGAGAAGTACGGTTCCGACAAGGGCCGCCTCGTGCCCACCGACATTGGCAATCTGGTAACCGACTACCTAGTGGCCAACTTCAGTTCGGTGATGGACTACTCCTTCACGGCCAAGATGGAGGCCCAATTTGACGAGGTCGCCGAAGGCCGAAGCCAATGGCAATCGGTACTGGGTGACTTCTACAAGAAGTTTCACCCCATGGTTGTGGAATCCGAAGAAGGAGACCGAGTGCGCTCGATTCGCCTTCTCGGCACCCATCCTGAGAATGGCAGGCAGATTTCAGCCCGGCTTGCGCGATTTGGTCCCGTAGTCATGCTTGGGGGAGGAGAAGACGACGAGCTGGACGCCAAGTTCGTCGGCATCCCCGAGCCCTTTTCATTAGATAAGATCACTCTGCCCGAAGCCCTCGAGTTGCTGCGCCTGCCCCGCCTGGTTGGCGAGCTCGAAGGCAAGCCCCTCAAGGCAAACTTCGGTCGTTTTGGTCCCTATGTTCAGTGGGACAAGACCTTCGCCAGTTTGACTGCACCCCTCACGCCGCTCAACGTTACCGAGGCAGAGGCCATTGAACTGGTTAGGGCCAAAGTGATTGCCGCGGAGGCCTCGCTGATGCATACGTATTCTACGCCGCAAGGAGCCGTGGAACTGCGCAAGGGCCGCTACGGGCCCTACTTGAAGTGGGACAAGGAGAACGTTAAAATTCCCCGCGGTATCGAACCGGAGAAGCTCACCACTGAGGAGGTTATTGAGCTTATCACCAAGCATGTGCCCTCATCCGGCAAGGGCAAGGGTCGTGGTCGTCCGGGCGCCAAAACCAAGTCGGCTGCAAAGCCTAAGGCGAAGTCCGCAGCCAAGCCCAAGGCGAAGTCCGCAGCAAAACCCAAGGCTAAAAAAACCCCAGCAGCTAAATAAGTAACCATGGGCACCCAATGGCTTGAACCGCTACCTGCCGAGCTTCTAGAGGCTTGGCCCCATGAAACATTGGGCAATTCCATTGCCATGCACCAAAGCGACGTGCCCGACCTGCGAGGCATGCAAATCGCCCTGATTGGCGTTCCCGAGCAGCAATCATCCCCGCACGAGGTTGCCAACAGCGTGAGGAGATCCCTCTTTGGCCTCTATTGGGGCCCTTGGGAGGTGAAGGTTGCCGACCTGGGAAACCTTAGACCCGGAAGGGATCGTGTGGACACCCTGGTGGCCGTTGAGGAACTCGCTGCCGAAGTCCTGCAGTACGGATGCATTCCGGTCTTTCTCGGCGCAGGATCCGACTGGCCTCTGGGCGTTTACCGCGCCTTTGTCAAGCTGGAGCGCACCGTCAGTGCCTGCATGATCAACAACCGGATTTCGCTCGGCGACGACAGTTTTATGCCAGACCACAGCAATTTGCTGGCACAGATGCTCACGCTCAAGCCATTTCGTCTATTTCACGTGAGCCACCTGGCCCATCAGAGCTATTTGGTGCCCCAGTCCCTGCTCGACTTGGCCGAGAAAATGCATTTAGAGGTGCACCGCATCGGCGAACTTCAGCCCATTCAGCGCTCGGAGCCCTGGGTGCGCGATGCCGACATGGTCGTGGTTCACAACGCCGCAGTCCGCGCATCCGACGCGCCTGCCCAACGCGACCCCAACCCCAACGGACTCATGGGCGAGGCCTTCTGTGCCCTGCTTCGCTATTCAGGATTCAGCGATAAGCTCCACGCGCTTTGCATGACCGACTTTGTGAGCAGCCGCGATCTGGACGGCCAAAACGCAAACCTATGGGCTCAGGGCCTTTGGTACTTTATCGACGGGGTCGCTGGCCGCGTTTCGGACTTTCCGATGAGGTCGAAGGAAGACTACGTGCGCTTCACCGTGCTACTGCCCAAGGACGAGGGCGAATTGGTCTTTTACAAGTCGCCTTGGAGCCAGCGCTGGTGGATCGAAGTGCCCAGCAACCCCGGGCAGGATGCTCGCCACAGCCTGATTCCCTGCTCAGCCGAAGACTACACGACCGCACAAAATGGAGAAATTCCCGCCGTTTGGTGGCGCGTAGTTCGCCGCGGCGTTTAACAAAATTTACGTGGTACCGCATTTTTAGTTACTTTTAGCCCTTATTCGTAGAACCTCGTTGACTGGAATGAACCGCTTAAAATATCTTTTTGCAAGCGCAACTATACTCTTATCTAGCTCGTTATGGGCTCAGCAGGACGTGCAGTTTACCCAGTACTACCACAACAGACTGAGCTTTAATCCCGGCGTTGCAGGCAGCGGAGAAGGCATTTGCATCAATATGGGGCAGCGCCTTCAATGGGTCGGATTCGAAGGAGCCCCGACAACGCAAAACATTAACGCGTCCATCCCCGTGGAGTTATTGCACGGCGGGATTTTGGTCAATGTTCAAAACGACCGCATCGGCTTCTTTGAGGACGTTTCTGCCGCATTGGGCTACGCCTACCAAATGGATCTGGGCGCAGGCCGCTTGGGACTCGGAATGTCGGTAGACTTTAAAAACAAGAACGTGCGCAACGCGCAATGGATTTACCCAGACAATCCGAGCGATCCAGCGGTCGTTGGTAGTGGCGCCACCTCTTTTACGCCCGAACTAAATTTTGGGGCCTACTATTCAACCGATGTTTGGTTTGCAGGGCTTTCTACCACAAGATTGCTGCAAAGCGACGCCCTCTTCTCCGGAAGTTCTGCCCGCTTCAAAAGCAGCCTTCACTACTTCTTAACGGGCGGTGCGTCCTTTGACCTGCCCACCTCCGTACCCATTCGCCTTACTCCGAGCCTACTTCTTAAGTCGGACTTAAGTTCCAACCTCAGCCTGGATTTAAATGCCAACGCGATGATTATGGAGAAGATTTATGCGGGACTCGGCTACCGCAATCAAGACGCTCTAAGCATCATGCTGGGCTACCAAATCATGCCCTCGCTCAAGGCGTCCTATTCCTACGATTTGACTACTTCCTCATTAAGTGCTTATTCTTCGGGCTCTCATGAACTATTTTTGTCCTATTGTTTCACCATCGAAATACCTCCGCGCATCAACGGTAGCTACCGCAACCCAAGATTTTTGTAATATCGCGCTCAACTTGACGTTAGTTAAAGACCATGAAAAAATTTAAACTGGTACCATCCCTTTTCTCGACGGGCTTCGCGGCCTTGGTTCTGTCGGCCTGTTCCGGCGGAGACCACGGAGAATTAGTAGGCGTTCAAAACCGCCCAGAGTTTTACCCGTCGGACCCTTACGGAATGGTTTACATTCCCCAAGGTCAGTTCGCCATGGGCAATTCTGACGTAGACGTGCCTGCCACGTTCACGGCATCCACTAAATCCGTATCGGTTCCTGCCTTCTACATGGATGAAACCGAAATTACCAACAACGAGTACCGTCAATTTGTCGACTGGGTTCGGGATTCCATCCTGCGCTTCCGTCTGGCCGAAGGAATGGTCGAAGGCTACGAGTACATCAACTACGCCGACATGAACAATCCTACGTTCTATGAGGAGTTCGTTGGTCTCAACTATCCGGATTCCATGCAGACCTACCTCGACTGGACTAGTCGCCTGGTTTGGGCCACCGACCGCTACCCCTCTGAGGAGTATACCGAGATCATCGAGTCGATGTACCTCTCTCCCGAGGAGCGCTTCTTGGGCGGACGCAGCATTGATTCTCGCCAGCTGAACTACCTGCACTTCTGGGTTGACAAGCAAAAAGCGGCCTCCAAAGAGAACCGTTGGCAGAAGGACTTCCGCGACGCCGACGGCGACGGTCGCACCTTCTCCTACCGCGACTACATCAAAAACGGCAAAAAAGTATCGGATCGTTCAAGCTTCTTTGTCTCAGAAATCGTCAACGTATACCCCGATACCCTGGCCTGGATCTCTGATTTCACCTATTCCTTCAACGAAAACCTGCACGACAACTACTTCTGGCACCCCGCCTACGACGAGTATCCGGTCGTTGGAGTGAGCTGGAAGCAGTCTACGGCCTTTGCCAACTGGCGCACCCACTACCGCAACAGCTACCTGCGCGAGAACAACGACTTCATCGAGAACGAGTTCCGCCTGCCTACCGAGGCGGAGTGGGAATACGCAGCTCGTGGCGGTCGCGAACTAACTACCTACCCATGGGGCGGACCCTACACGACCAACAGCAAGGGCTGCTTTTTGGCGAACTTCAAGCCTGGGCGTGGTAATCTTGTGGCAGACGGCGGAATGCACCCTGTTAGGGTTCACAGCTATGAGCCCAACGAATACGGCCTTTATGACATGGCCGGTAACGTCGCAGAATGGACCAGCACCGCTTTTGACGAAGCCTCCTACTACTACGTTTCTGATTTGAGTCCCGACTTTAAGTACAGCGCAGCCGAGTCAGACGCCGTAACCCTAAAGCGAAAAGTTATTCGCGGAGGATCCTGGAAGGACGTCGCCATCTTCATGCAAAACGGCATGCGCGACTACGAGTACCAGGATACGGCTAAATCCTACATTGGATTCCGCACGGTTCAAAGCTTCTTAGGCCGTGATCGCCGAGACTTCTAAAAAATTTTCTAGTTAATCTTTACCCCCTCTCATCCCCTAAACTTCATTCAAAATGGCTATAATCGACGTTAACGGTAAGCGCTTTAAAGACTTCATGGTAAAGCTCTACGGATTGGGCGCTGCAGTAGTAATTATGGGCGCATTGTTCAAAATTTTGCACCTTAAAGGAGCGGATTTGATGCTCATTATTGGTCTTACCACCGAGGCCGTCATCTTTGCCATTTCTGCTTTTGAGGCCCAGGCCAAAGAGTACGACTGGGCACTAGCCTACCCCGAACTCGAGAATGAGCTCGACTACGGCAAGAAGGCCCGCAAAGGTGCTGGAACTCCCACTCAGGAGCTCGACCGCATGCTCGAGGAAGCTAAAATTGGCCCAGAACTTCTCGACAGCTTGTCTGCGGGAATGCGCAGGCTAAGCGATACGGCAGCGTCCCTAAACAGTACCACCGATGCTGCAGGAGCTACTGCAAGCTACAGCCAGCAACTCGGGGCAGCAGCCAAGAACATGGAGGCGCTAAACGCCCTTTATGCCGTGCAGCTTGAGAATTCCACTAGCCAATTGGAGATTCAAAATACCGTGATGGAGAAACTCAGTGCTTCAGCCCAAAACACCGATGCACTTGCTGGTGAGGTGGCCAAGCTAAGCCAAAACTTATCGCAGTTGAATTCCGTCTACGGCAACATGCTAGCGGCGATGAACGTTCGCTCGTAATAGGGAACCTTCAACCCAGTCTACACAAACAGCCCTTCCTCATAATAATTTCGATTTAGAACCCCATGGCTTCAGGTAAAATTTCTCCGCGTCAGAAAATGATCAACATGATGTACCTCGTGTTGACCGCGATGCTGGCCTTGAATGTTTCCAAAGACATTCTGCGCGTGCTCGACAAGCTCGACAAGGGAATGAATGCTACCGTTAGCACTGTAGAGAGCGGAACCGCTACCATTTACACCGCTATTCAGGCACAGGTTTCTGAAAACCCGCGCGCCATTCCCATCAATGAGCGTGCCCTCAAAGTCAAGGAGGAATCCGAAAGCCTTTTTGCGCTTCTCAAGCTGACCAAAGAAGAGATGATTGCCCAAACGGGCGGATATGACAAAGAGGGACGCTACAAGGGATCCGACAACCGCGATGTGGGAGAAAACTACCTCTTGAACGATAAAAGCGTGGGCGGCCAAGGAAAGGCTAAGGAAATTAAAGAGCGCATCATAGCCTACCGCACTTTTCTGGAAAGCCAGACGGATGGCGACGAAATCATGAAGCGCATCGTTGACGAGACCTTCAACCTTGAAGACGAGGTCGTCGAGGGTACTAAAATGTCTTGGGAACGCGCAACCTTCGCGGAGTTACCTCTAGCAGGAGTTATTCCCTTTTTGACCGACCTACAGTCGCGTGTGCGTCGCATGGAAGCAAAAACCGTAGAGCACCTTTATGGTCAGATTGACGCCAACACCCTAAAGTTTGACAACGTAAGGGCTGTTGTTACTCCCAAGTCCACCTACGTTACCCAGGGCGACTACCTCGAGGCCGACGTGTTTTTGGCGGCTTACGACAAAGGGCGGAATCCGCAATTTATAGGCGTCACCCCTCAAAGTGTTGAAAACGGAGTAGGAAAAATTCGGATTCAAGGATCTGGAAACGGAAGCAAGACCTTGAAAGGCAGCATGCGCATTCCTGGAGGCGATACGGACTACCCCTTTGAGCTGACCTACACGGTCGCACCGCCAAGTGTAGTTATTTCTGCCACCAAGATGAACGTACTCTACCGCAACGTCGACAATCCCATCGAAATATCAGTTCCCGGAGTGGCTCCAGAGAACCTTGTTGTTTCGGGTTCGGGATTATCGGGCAAGGCAGGCAACTACATAGCCAACGTGACCAACGTGTCGGGTAAAGAAGTAATTATCTCGGTAACAGTTAAGGAGAAAGACGGCAAATCACGCAAGGCAGGCGAAAAGCTCTACCGTATTAAAGGCCTACCTCAGGCCGTTGGGACCGTGTACAAAAAGAAGGATGGCCTAATTTCTACCAGCCTTCTTGCCAAGGGGATTGTTGAGGCGGAGTACCAGGATTTTCCCTTTGACCTGCCCCTAACGGTTAAGGCATTTGACATTAAATTAGAGGGTAAGCCCGCCATTCAAGTGAAGGGCAATAAGGTGCCCAACGACCTTCGCGACCAGATTGAGCGCTTGCGCCCAGGGTCGTCCGTTTCCATTCGAAGAATCAAGGCAGAAACCCCACAGGGCACCCGCATTGAGAATATTTCTAACGTAGTTCTTGACGTTCAATAGTATGAAAAACCTAATTTCTTTAGTAGCCTTGTTTTTGGTGGGCATGACCCTCAAAGCACAAGTTCTTTCTCCGCAAGACGACGGATTGATTCCAAAGGCAGAGATGCACTCGGGCCAAGCCCGCGTAATTCCTTATGCACACCTGCGTCAAGACGATATGCTTTGGTCTCGCCGCAACTGGGAGCGCATTCACACCTTGGAGAAGCTCAACCACCCTTTGTACTACCCTATTCAGGCCTTGCCCGACCGCAAGTCTCTGTTTGACGTGATGAAGGATGCCATTCTAAGCGAAGGCAGTATTACCGAAGTCTACGACGACGATTTGTTTTTGCGCCCCTTGACCATGAACGAGGTGGGCAACAGACTGTTCCGCATTGATACAATTCGCGACAACGACGACGGCACCATTCTGGCCATCGACTCGATCGAAATCAAGGCCAACAACATTCTTGCTTGGGATATTAAGAGCGACTGGTATTTTGACAAGCAGCGCGGCGAACTGAAGAACCGCATTATTGGCATTTCGCCGGTAATTAAGGATCCGCAGGAAGGCGACATCATCAACTTGTTTTGGGTATGGTTCCCCGATGCGCGCCAAGCGTTCGCAACGAATGTTGCCTACAATCCCAACAACAACACGCGCCGTTTGACCTTTGATCAGATTTTTCAAATGCGCTACTTCAATGCCATTGTAATGAAAGAAGACAACGTCTACGACCGCGAAATCAAAGACTATAAGGCCAACAACCCTATGGAGCAGTTGCTGGAGTCCAAGCGAATCCGTGAGGAAATTCGCAACCGAGAGCACGACTACTGGCAGTTTTAGTCTTTTAAACGACAACCTGTTTAGCCGCCCATTCGGGCGGCTTTTTTTTGACCCTACCTTGCGTGGAGTATGAAGCGCGTTGCCATAGTGGGATTCGGAATTGCCGGCAGCGCAGCTGCACGACTGGCTCCGGCAGGCTGCGACGTAGTAGTCTTCGATGCGGGCATTCGCCGCTGCTCCTCCCGGGTTGCCACCGGATTGGTCAATCCCATTGTTCTCAAGCGCCGCAGAGCCGTTTGGCGTGCAAAAGAGGCCCTAGAAGCCGCCCGAAGCCTGTATCCGGCGGATTTTTGCAGCACCGAACCCATTTATGAAGTCCTCCAAACCGCCGCAGAGGTAAACGACTGGGGCGCCCTGCAGGACCACCCTGTGCTCGGGGAGTTTTTGGGCGAGCTTGTTGATGCGCCAGAATACGTCAGGGGACTGCAACTTGGCATGGTCCGAGGCAGCTTTAGGCTTCGAATTGCAGCCTATTTGGACTGGGCCTCCCAGCAGTTTGAGTGCAGCACCGATCCCGTGGTTCAACTTCGCCAACTGGATTCGGGAACCTGGATGATCAATGAACGCGAGGAATTCGATGCAGTGCTGCTCTGCGAAGGCTATCAAGCTCGCTGGGCAGAGCACTTTTGGGGCGATTTGGGATTTGCGCGCACCTGGGGTCAAGGCCTCCGCGTACAAAGCGGAACGGATTTTAGCCTAATGCTTCACCGCAGCCACTTTTTGGTTCCAGAAGGCGAGGGAATGCAGCAGCTTGGCTCCAGCTATGCTTGGGGCATAGAGCATGGCGACCTCGACCCTCCCCCGGCGGAGCAAGGGCAAACCCAGGAACTACTGAAGTCCGCTCAGTCCTGGTTTGGGGGTGAAATTCAAGTTTTAGATGCCTGGACCGGTATTCGACCGACCACCAAAGACCGTCGTCCGCGCTGGGGATGGCACCCCGAACTCCAGGGACTGGGACTGCTCAACGGCTTAGGGTCGCGTGGGACCCTCCATGCTCCGCTTCTGGCCGCCGAGCTCTGGAATTCTGCTAAATTTTAGGACTTCTTGACCGCATTGGGGTCAAAATGCACAAAAATGTTGAGGTAGGTCACCCGAGCGACGCGAAACAAAAATGGCCCGAGCGCCACTAAGATCAGAGCTAGCGCGCCCACGGTAGGCCACATAGGCCAGCCCAAGAAAACCGCAAAAATCACGTACACCGCCACAAAGAGCGCCACCGTGTAGCCATAGGAAACATACATGGCTCCGTAGTAAAAATTGGGCTCTGGCTCGTACTCGAGTCCGCACACGCTGCATTTGGCATGCATCTCAAACATACTAGCAAGACGGTAGGGATTGGGGTTTTGAAACATCTCGCCCTCGTGGCACTGGGGGCATTTTGCCGCTAAAATGCTGTAGGACTTGCTCCCTTTACCGATAAACTTCATGAAATACTGGACTTAAAACTATGAGCAGCAAATTTAC
>JBEEMM010000003.1:0-24952 GCA_041192685.1 Bacteroidota bacterium
CACGACCACTTTGGGCTGGCACTGCGCGACCAATCCTACCTGAGGACAGCCGCTGCCCGGATCGCCAACGCGGGCTGGCAGATGAACACGCACGCCATCGGAGATTCCGCCAACCATTTGGTCTTGAGCATATACCGCGAGGCCTTAGGGGCAAAAACCGCAAAGACCGACCTGCGTTGGCGGGTGGAGCATGCCCAGGTGGTCAGCCCCGAGGACCGCAAGGAATTCGGAGGAAGCCTTGGAATGGTACCCTCGGTGCAGCCTACCCACGCCACCAGCGACATGGACTGGGCCCCGGACCGCCTTGGTGCCAACCGCATGCCTCATGCCTACGCCTACCGCTCGCTGAGGGAGGCCAATGGCGGATGGATTCCGCTCGGAACGGACTTCCCCATTGAGCATCCAAACCCCATGTACACCATTCTGGCAGCCACAGCCCGCCGGGCGCTCGACGGCCACCCCCTGGGAGGATTTCAGACCGACGAGGCCCTGACCCTTGACCAAACCATCCTGGGTATGACGCGCGACGCCGCACGCGCATCGTTTCGCGAAGGCCAAGCCGGTGAAATCCGTGTTGGAAATTGGGCGGACTTCACCATCTTTGACACGAACCTAAGCGAAATAGAACCCATGAATCTGCCCAAAACCCAAGCCCTACAGGTTTGGATTCATGGGGAGCGACGCAAGTAAAACCCTGTTTTAAGCCATGAACACACCCAAACGCCTTTTTGACTTTGCCCACTACGCAGCGGCAAAGCATCCGCGCCCCGACGCACTGAATACTAAGATTAACGGCCAATGGCAGTCGATGTCCACTGCCGAGTTCGTAGCGAAGTCCGAGAAACTCGCCTGCGGACTCATCGACATGGGCCTCCAACCCGGCGAGCGAGTGGGCATTATCTCTGCCAACAACCGCAGCGAATGGAACCTCTGCGACCAGGCCATTTTGAGCGCGGGATGCATTGACGTACCCATGTATCCCACCATTTCGCAAGCGGACTACGAATTTATTTTAACCGACTCCGGCATGCGCTTTTGCTTTGTGAGCGACGTGGAACTGCGCGATAAAATTGAAGCCCTTCGACCAGGCATACCGACCCTTGAGGCCGTTTTTACCTTCAGCCCCACCGAAGGTTCCGTATGCCTCGACGAAGTCGTCGCCCGCGCCAAAGACAGCCACTACGCCGAGCTCGAAGCCCGCAAAGCCGCCGTGGGTGAAGAAGACCTTGCCACCATTATCTATACCTCGGGCACCACGGGAACTCCCAAAGGCGTCATGCTAAGTCACCGCAACATCGCCTCCAACGCCTTAGCTGGTTCCGCTCGCCTGCCGGTCGGCCCCTTAGGCAAGGCCCTTAGTTTTTTGCCCCTCTGCCATAGCTATGAGCGGGTCTGCGTCTATGTGTACATGACCAACGGCGTAGGCGTCTACTTTGCGGAGTCCATGGAGACCATCGGCGACAACCTGCGCGAGGTGCACCCCCAAGTGTTTACGGCGGTTCCGCGCCTGCTCGAGAAGGTCTACGACAAAATAATGGACAAGGGCAAGGCCCTGACCGGCATCAAGCGCGGACTCTTCTTTTGGGCCGTGGGTCTGGCGGAACGCTACGAACATGAAGGCCTCAGCACCCTTTACTACACCCAGCTCAAACTGGCCCGCAAGCTTATTTTTAGCAAGTGGCAAGAGGCTCTGGGCGGCGAGGTATTGGCTGTGGCAAGCGGAGCTGCCGCGCTGAACCCCAAGCTCGCGCGCATCTTTGCCGGAGCCGGAATCAATGTTCAAGAAGGCTATGGACTGACCGAAACATCACCGATTCTTGCCGTGAACCTGCCAACCGGTCGCGGCCATAAGCTGGGCACCGTAGGTACCGCCATTGAAGGCGTAAGCCTAAAGCTTGACACTGACGGAGAAATCCTGGCCAAGGGCCCCAACGTGATGATGGGCTACTACAAGCGCCCCGACCTAACCGCCGAGGTCATGACCGAAGACGGATGGTTCCGCACCGGCGACATCGGCGAGCTCGACCCCGAGGGCTACCTGCGCATCACCGACCGCAAAAAAGAGATTTTTAAAACGGCCGGCGGCAAGTACATCACGCCCCAAGCGATGGAAAACGCATTCAAAATGTCTTCATTCATCGAGCAATGCATGGTGGCGGGCGACAACCAGAAGTTCCCTGTGCTTCTGATTCAGCCACACTACGAATTTTTGAAGTCTTGGTGCAGCCGCAAGGGCATTGACTGGACCAGCCCGGCTGAAATGATTGCAGATCCGCGCATTATTGCCCGCTTTCAGCGCGAAATCGACGCTACCAATGCCCAGTACGGTCAGTGGGAGAAGGTTAAAAAGTTTGCCCTCACTCCCGACGTGTGGAGCATCGCTGCGGGCCACGTCACGCCAACGTTGAAGCTGCGCCGCAAGCCCATCTTGCAGATGTACGCGGGGCTGTACGAGGGACTCTACGAGGAAGCGAGCAACTAGTAACTAGCAGCTAGCGGTAGCGCCTAAACCGCTCCAATACCGCCTGCATGTCGTCGGGCAAGGGAGCCTCAAACACCAGGCGTTCGTCGGGCCGCGACGGGTGCTCAAAACCGAGGAGTCGGGCGTGCAGCGCTTGGCGCGGAAGCATTTCAATGGTACGGTGGGCGAACTGCGCAAACTTGGGCAGCTCCGGGCGGTGCGGAGCCTTGTCGCCGCCGTAGATCGTGTCTCCCACCACCGAATGACCAAGATGCTTCATGTGGGCCCTAATCTGGTGCGTCCGCCCGGTTTCGAGCCGGCAAGCCACCAGGGTTGCAAAATGGAAACGCTCGAGTACTTCGTAGTGCGTGACCGCGTGCTTCCCATGCTTTCCGTCGGCAAATACAGCCTGAACCTTGCGGTCTTGCAGCGAACGCCCAATATGACCGGTTACGGTTCCGCGGTCTTCGCGCACGTTGCCCCAAACCAAGGCCTGGTATTCGCGTTCGCAGCTGTGGTCGGCAAACTGCTTGGCCAAAAAAGCTAGGGCATAGTCAGTGCGCGCCACCACCAGCAGGCCGGTCGTATCCTTATCGATTCGGTGAACCAAGCCGGGGCGCACGTCAGGCCCTGCGCCGGGCAAATTTTGAAACAAATGAAGCAGGCCGTGCACGAGGGTTCCGGTAAAATGGCCAATGGCCGGATGCACCACCATGCCCGCAGGCTTGTTGATTACGGCGAGGTCGTCGTCGAGGTAGACGACGTCGAGGTCGATGGCCTCGGCCTCCAGCACAAATTCGCGCGGAGGCTGCGCCAGCACCACCGTGACTTCTTCGCCGGCCTTAACCCGGTGGTTGGACTTGACGGGCTGGCCATTTACGCGGATTGCGCCCACCTCGGCCGCCTTTTGAATGCGGTTTCGAGAGGTTTTCTGCAAGAAATTAAACAAAAACTTATCAACCCTCAAAGGGCCCTGGCCCGGTTCGGCCAAAAAGCGATGGTGTACAAAAAGCTCCTCGTCGGCGCTCATTGCGTCGTCTGCCTCGTCGTCCAGTTCAATCATAGTTTCGATAGCCGTGCTGTTTGGCCGGAATCGCTGCGAAGCAGGTAGACGCCAGCCGGTAAATGACTGATATTTAGCTGCCAGGGCAGGAATGAATCAGGCCGCTGATCCTGAACCAAAACGATTCCCAATGCATTGACCACCTCGATTTGGCGCCCGAGCCCCTCTACCCTTACCCAGTCTGCTGCGGGCTGTGGGTACACATTCAGGCCCGCAGGCTGCTGCCGCGGGAGAATCGACAAATCGCTGGGAAGTCCGCGAAAAAAGGGCCTAAGGGCAAGAGCCCCATTGATCTGGCTCGAGAACCAGGCGCCTGCCTCTCCAAAAGCCTTGACAGCCTGAGTGTTTAGGTCGAGCCCGAGCACGGCCTTGGGCATGCCCTGGTCGGAATTCGACGATTCCATAACCACTCCGAGGTAAACCTCGCGCGGAACCACGAGCCCCAGCGTGTCAAGTACATAATGCCGGCCAAGCTGGCCCGCATAGTTCCAAGCCACCTCATAAAGGGAATCGCTTACATAAATCGCATCGCCCGGGAAGCCCGCCGAGTCAACCGACCAGATTCCAAGCCGAAACTGCTCGCCCTCGCCCAATGGTCCGGCCGGAATCCATTCCAAGTCCATGCCGCGCAGCGTGTCGGACTGCAAAAATTCGTAGCGCTGTGCCCAGCGGGGCTGAATGCCCTGAGCGACGCCGTATCCCCGTTCCAGGCTGCCGTCGTCGACCACGTAGCGCTGGTCGCACTCGATTCGCATACGCACGCTATCGTTGCTTCGGTCGCCTACGGACTCGCCATCAAACCAATAAGTCAGGTTCCATGCAAAGGGTCCGCTCGCTATGGTCTGAGGACGGTTCAAGGCCAGGTTGTAGGGCGTAGGAACGTTGTGCACGAGGTTCGAAACCACAGGGACGGTCAAGCGGCTTAGCAGCACCGCGCCCGCGTCGTCGGTCCAGAGCAGCTTGCCTAGGTTGAGCTGCCAGCCCCCGACGGGAACCAGGCCGTTGCGGCGGTAGGGGCTGCGCACCGAGTCCCGCTCGAGCAGCACTCGGTTGTAGTGAAACCAGGGAACTTCACGATATACGTTGAGCAGGCGAGCCGGGGGCGAAATCCAGGTCGGGTCAAAAAGCAGGGTATCGGCAAGGCCCTGGGATGCGCTTAGCTCGAGGTAGTCCAGTAAAAAAACGTCAAAGGCACCCGAAGGCGCTCCACAGCGCCCGATGCGCACTCGGGTAGCGGGCGAGGCTGCCGCAGCGGCCGGCAGCGCAAAGGAATGAGCCTTCCACTGGTCCTCAGGCATGCCTCCAACCACCCGACCCATGGGCAGCCAGGCAGTGTCAGCACTGCTCCAAGCCTGAACAACGAGGCTGTCGCTGGGCTCGCAGGGATCGCCAAATCCGCCCTGCTGCAGCCTAAAACTTAACACGGCTCCCGCGGGCGCGGCGAACCATGGACTCGTCAGCGCGTCGCCAATAGTATCGGTGCTAAGGACTCCAGGTCGGTAGGCCGCCCCACTGCCCGAGGTTCCGTCAAAAACGGCAGCGCCGAGCGAGAGCGGATTCCTGGCCATCGTCTGGGAGCATACCACGCCTCGGTTCTGCCAGTTAGCCGGAATCCGATGGTCAAAGCCCAGGCGCAAAGGCAGTGCAGCTGTATCGGAGGTGGTTTTAAACGCGCGATGGGCCGTCTGTGGGCCCGACCAGGGGATCAGTGTATGCTCCGAGGTCTGCGCCCCAGCCCAAAACGTCAATAGCCATAAACCCAGAGCGCCAAAGGCACTTCGACGCCCTACTTGACCCATACCCGTACCTTGGCTTGAGCCGGCAAAGCTGGAGCTCCGTTGGAGCTGGACGGACTCTGCGATTGAACCGCTCCCAGCAGGCTGTCGCCCTCGGTCAACTCGATTCCCAGGCCCGAAAGCTGCAGCAAGGCCTTGGCCTCCCCGTAGCTTAAACCAATCAAATCAGGAACGGCCTGGGTTAGGTTTCCGCCCCGCATACCCACCCGCAGGGTAAGGCTTGCGCCCTTGCGCACCCGGCTTCCGGCGGCTAGGATTCTCCCGTTGTATTCCACTTCGAGGACCAATCCGTCGGTCATGTCAGGAACATACTGAATTTCGGCAACATTCAAGCCGCGCGACCGCAGGTCCAGCTCCGCACGAGCCAGAGTCCGCTCTAAAACGGCGGGCAGCATAACTAATTCGGCGTTGAAACGGTTAATACTGAGCATGACTTCGCGCCCCTCCTTTACCACGGACCCTGCCACGGGGTATTGCTCAAAAACTTCTTGCGGACGCAGTTCGCGGCGGTAGACCGATGAGTCGAGCATGACTCCCTCGAGGCCCTGGTCTTCTAACTTTTCAAGCGCGTCTTCAAAGCTCATGCCCGTGAGGTCGGGCACCTTAACTACCTCGCCGAAGCCCGTTATCCACTTTAGGACCGTTTGGGCCGATATTCCGAGAATAATAAAAAACAGCAAGGCCAGCACGGCGTTTACCGCGAAGGTCTTGCTCTTAATAAATAACCACCAATTGCCCATTGGCACAAAGGTAGGCCGAGGCATCTATCTTTGGCCCATGCGTCCCTTAGTTGCCGTAGCCATGGGCGGCTACTCCAGTGAATTCGGCATCTCGCTCTTGAGCGGAAGCCACGTGCTTGAAGCGCTTGATGCGTCCCGATTTGAGGGCCTGCGGCTCGAACTGCGGCCCAATGAGGGCTGGAAGGCCTTTGACCGAGCCGGGAATTCGCTGCACTTGATCGAAGACCGGTGGACCATTCGGCTCGCCGACGGAACCGAGCGCCGCATCGACGCCGTGCTCAACCTCATTCACGGGCACCCTGGAGAAGACGGAACCCTAGCAATGGCCTGGGAACAAGCGGGAATAGCCTACTCGAGCTGCAGCCCCGCCGCCTCGGCCTTGACCTTTCACAAGTTCTGGACCAACGCCCTGGCCCAAAGGCTGGGCCTGCGGGTCATGCCCTCGGTGCACCTGCGCCGTGGTGGCGACGAGGCTGGGGTTCATGCCTTTTTGGCCGCGCAGGCCTACCCCCTCTTTGTAAAGCCCTGCCGCAGCGGTTCAAGCTATGGCGTTTCTCGCATTACCGAGGCCGACCAGTGGGCCCAGGCCCGCGACGTAGCCTGGAAGGAAGACGACGAACTCATCGTCGAACAGGGCGTGCTCGGAACCGAACTGGGTTGCGGCGCAATGGTCGCTCCCGAGGGCGTTCGCATACTGGGCATCACCGAAATAGTCCCCAAAAAGGAGTTTTTTGACTTTGAAGCCAAGTACCTCGGTGCCTCCGAAGAAATTACCCCGGCCCGCATCCCCGAGGCTGCCGCCGAAGCCCTGCGCGGCGCCACCGTTCGCCTGGTAGAGGGAATGGGCCTTCGCGGTTTTGTGCGCGCCGACTTCATTTTGCCCTCTGACGGAACCGACGCCGTGCTCATCGAGATCAACACGATACCCGGCATGAGCCCAGAAAGCATTGTTCCGCGCCAACTCGCCGCTGCAGGCATTTCGATGCAGCACTTTACCTCAGGCCTCGTTGAGGCAACCCTAAAAAGCCATGAAGACCGCGCTGTTCCCCGGATCTTTTGATCCCCTAACCCTCGGCCACGAGGACGTAGTTCGCCGCGCCGCCGCCCTGTTTGACCGCGTGGTGGTTGGAATCGGAGTAAATTCCAACAAAAAAAACATGTTCAGTGCCGAGCAGCGCATGGCCTGGATCACGGCCGCTTTTGCCGACCTGCCGCATGTTGGGGTAGCCTGCTACCAAGGGCTTACCGTGGACTACGCAAAGTCCATCGGAGCCCAATTCATCGTTCGCGGACTTCGCAATCCCGCTGACTTTGAGTTTGAAAAAGCCATTGCGCAAACCAACCGAGAGCTTGAGCCCGGCATCGAGACCGTCTTTTTTCAGACCGGTGCTCGATTTTCGCACATTGCTTCGAGCCATGTGCGCGAAATAATTCGCTACGGAGGCGACTACCGCTTGTTTGTGCCTGCCGCGGTTCGCACCACCTCCTGAATAGTCGGGTAGCTGTCCATGGCAGCCTGCCGCCATTGCAGTTCGTGCATCCACTGAACCGCCTCAATGCCTTCCTCCCGTTGCGGACTGAGCTCGGGCCGGCCCTCCACCTTCATGCGGAACCAATGCGTAGTCTTCACGAAGTGGGTTCCGTCAAGGGCATAACGGTGTACCGTTTCGCAGAGTTTTTCTCCGAGCGTGATTCCCGAAAGACCGCACTCTTCTTCCACTTCACGCAGGGCGCATTGGCCCAGGTCTTCGCCCTTCTCAAGTTTTCCCTTGGGCAAATCCCACTGACCCAAACGGTGGATCCACAGGACTTCTCCCTCGGAATTTTCAACCCAACCGCCCGCTGCCGTGATGGCTCGCTCGCTGTACTTTAGTGCCATGAACTTTGATATTAAATCGGCCGAAACCCTCGCCGGACTTCTCCTGCAAATTAAAGCGGTTTCGCTGCGTCCCGACGAGCCCTTCACCTGGGCCTCTGGCCTCAAGTCGCCCATCTACTGCGACAACCGCGTTACCCTATCGCATCCCAAGGTGCGAACCTACTTATACGAGCAAATGGCCCGCTTAATCCAAAGGGAGTTCCCTGAGGCAGAAGTCATTGCAGGCGTTGCAACTGGCGCCATTGCCCTGGCTGCATTGGTGGCCAACGAACTGGAATTGCCCATGGTTTATGTGCGGTCGGCCGCTAAAGAGCACGGTCGTCAAAACTTAATTGAGGGTGAACTGCCTCATAATTCCCGAGTAGTGGTCATCGAAGACCTCGTATCTACCGGTAAGTCCTCCCTGCAAGCCGTCGATGCCCTGAGGGAGGCCGGCGCTCAGGTTTTGGGGATGACTGCGATATTTACCTATGGCTTTCCTGCTGCGGGCAATGCCTTTGACGAGGCCCACTGCATGCTTCACACCCTTAGCGACTACGACCACCTGCTCAAGGCCGCTCTTTCTCGCGGAACCCTCACTCCATCAGAGCTAAAGGCTTTGGAGGGCTGGCGCCTTGATCCTAAAAAATGGAGCGATCAGTTCAGCCACTAGGGCCGGAAGTTGATTAAGAGGTCAAAGGGAGGTCAGGACGCTCCATGGGTCCGTAATGCTAAAGAGGGTCTGGACCGATTGACCACTCCAGTTCTTTGTGGCCCACCCATCGCAGGCCTCCCTGCAGGAGCTCGAGCCCCAGCCGGCCGTCGGGAGACAGCAGGCGCGGAGTGGCCTGCAGGAGCTCGCCCGATGCCTTATCCTTAAAGGTGCCCAAAACCTGCCAGCCCATAAGGTGCGAGGTGTAGCGGTCCAGTACGTCGGGAGGCAGGGGGGCATCGAGTGCCTTAGACAGCATTTCGGCCGTTTGCTCCACCAAGCCCTCGAGGGAGAGTCCGGCTAAGAATGCGCAGCCCTCAGGCGCCGCCTGCACGTTCAAGCCCAAGCCCAAAAACCAGCGAGTGCATCGGTTTTGCTGCCAATAGGCTTCGGTAAAAAATCCGCCCAGCTTAAGCCCATGGAGGTAGAGGTCGTTGGGCCACTTGAGCTGGGCCTGAAAGCCGAGCGACTGCAGCCACTCCACAATCACCAGGGAGGCCTGAGCGTGGCGTACAAAAACGAAGGCCGAAGACCACTTCAGTTCAGGGCTCACAAGGGTCATTAGCAGGCTTGATCCGGGCACGTCGGTCCAGGTTGTTCCCCCACTGCCCTGACCTTGGCTTTGAGAATCTGCCGAAATGGCAGTCCATCCGAGGGGATTCCACTGCTCGGGATTAGCATGGGCCCAGGCCTGGGTAGAAGGAATACTACCCAATACCACGTGCTTTACAGTGCTTCCTTGGTCAGACATTGGGCAAAAATGCGAAGAATTCCGCCACAATTAAGGCATGAAGTCTATTTGGCATTTTAATTGCCTTAGTTGCCCGGTACTTTTGCTGCATGAAAACGTCGTTTGCCCAACTCCCTCCCACTGTACTCAGCGCCATAGAAGGCGTGAGCGATATTAAAGGTGAAAACCTTGTCTTACTGGACCTTCGCGGGCTCGACAATGCAGTTTGCGACTTTTTTATTATTGCCGAAGCCCTCTCGGGAACACAGGTTAACGCCATGGCAGAATCGGTTCGCAAGCGGGTCCGTGAAGAGGCCGACGACCGTCCCTGGCACGTGGAGGGATCCCAGCAGTCGGAGTGGATTCTGATGGACTATGTAAGCACCGTGGTTCACCTCTTTCAGCGCGAGGCCCGAGCCTTTTATGACCTCGACGGCCTCTGGGCAGACGGCGTCAAGATTGAGTTGCCGAAACAATACCTTATTGATCCTGTTTAAATTCTCGATGAGCAAAAAAAATACCGCACCCAAGCCGGGCGCAAGTCCTAAAGGAACAAGTCCCAAGGGCGGGCTTCCCAAGTTCAACTTTAGCTGGATCTACATTGCCGTTTTTATCGGACTCCTCGCGCTGCAGTTCGCTCAAAGCAGGCTTGGCACCCAAACGCTGCCTTCGAACTTTAACGACCTGAGCGAGCGCATCGAGCGCGGCCACGTTGACCGAATTAAGGTGGTCAATGGCAAAGAAGTTTATGTTTTTGTAAACGCAGACAGTTTGGCAACCCTGACCGAGTATGAAGAACTCGCCAAAACCACGGTAGGTGATGCCGTCAATGAGGGTCCGCACTTTGTTTTTGAAATGCCGGCAGAATCGTTTGACCGCGCTATGGAGCGTTTTTATGACCAGCGCCCCAATACCGCCGAGGTAAGTGTGGAATACAAAGACGAGCCGAACTACTGGGGCGAAGCCTTGTCCTGGATTATGCCTCTCTTAATTTTTGCAGCGCTTTGGTTCTTTTTAATGCGCCGCATGGGCGGAGGCGGTTCTGGCGGGCCTGGTGGCCAAATCTTCAATATTGGCAAGAGCCGTGCACAAATGTTTGACGCCGACAGTGCGGTTAAAGTCACCTTTAAAGACGTTGCCGGTCTTGACGGCGCCAAAGACGAAGTTCTTGAAGTGGTGGACTTTCTCAAAAACCCCAAAAAGTACACTGACCTGGGAGGCAAAATCCCTAAAGGAGTGCTGCTTAGTGGCCCTCCGGGGACTGGCAAAACATTGCTTGCCAAGGCTGTGGCAGGCGAAGCCCAAGTGCCATTCTTCTCTCTGAGTGGGTCCGACTTCGTTGAAATGTTTGTTGGCGTTGGCGCAAGCCGAGTTCGTGACTTGTTTAAGCAAGCCAAGGAGAAGTCGCCGAGCATCATTTTTATCGACGAGATTGACGCCATCGGCCGAGCCCGCGGCAAGAATGCATTCAGCGGTGGGAACGACGAGCGCGAAAACACGCTGAACCAGCTTCTCACCGAGATGGATGGTTTCGGAACCAACGAGCACGTTATTGTGATGGGTGCAACGAACCGTGCCGATATTTTAGACCGAGCGCTCATGCGTGCAGGCCGGTTTGACCGCATTATCTATGTGGACCTTCCTGAGGTTAGCGAGCGTATTGAAATATTTAAGGTCCACCTGCGCCCCCTCAAGCTGGGTGGCAATGTCGACGTTGAATTTCTCGCTCGCCAGACGCCAGGGTTCAGTGGTGCTGACATTGCCAACGTATGCAACGAAGCGGCCCTTGTTGCAGCGCGCAAAGACAAAAAAGTAATCGAAAAGCAGGACTTTCTCGACGCAGTAGACCGCATTGTAGGTGGGCTCGAGAAGAAATCCAAAATCATAACCCCTGAAGAGAAAGAACTCATTGCCTACCACGAATCGGGTCATGCCACCGTGAGCTGGCTGCTGGAGCACGCCTCCCCTCTGGTTAAGGTCACCATTGTTCCGCGCGGACGTTCCCTTGGTGCCGCATGGTACCTTCCTGAGGAGCGCCAGCTAACCTCTAAGGAGCAGATGCTCGACGAGATGTGCGCCACTATGGGCGGACGGGCCGCTGAAGAAGTAGTCTTCGGACGCATCACCACGGGTGCCCTGAGCGACCTCGAGAAGGTTACCAAGCAAGCAAGAGCCATGGTTTCGGTATACGGACTCAACGAGCGCCTGGGCAACATTACCTACTACGATTCCTCGGGTCAAAACGAATACCAATTTGATAAGCCCTATTCGGAGCGGACTGCAGAAATCATTGACGAAGAGATCAGCAAGCTCATTGAAGGCCAGTACGAACGCGCCAAGGAATTGCTTCGCGGCAACCGCGACAAGCTCGAGACCCTAGCTAAAGAACTTCTGAGCAAGGAGGTCATCTTTAGAGACAACCTCGTCGCAATTTTTGGAGAGCGCATTTGGATGAGTCGAGAAGACCGCCTAAAAGAATTGGCTGAATCCACTGCGCCTGCTGAAGCCTTGGAGGCGGCAGAAGGCTCTGCGCCCAGCGAGGTCGAGATGCCGACAGAGGTCCCAGAAGCGAGCGACGCAAAGCCCTCTCCTGAAGATCCTTTGACTGCACCAGAGGGGCCCGAGAGCGGTTCTTGATAAGTCGCGACTAGGTCGAGGCAGCCGAAGAAATTATAGTGTAATTTTACACCCTATGGCTGGCTGGCTTGGTAAATTCCTTTCGATTCTCAGTGGCGCACCCCAATCGGGTGGCGAAGAGGTTTCGGACGCCAAAACCAATAATTTTCTAGCCCGAGAAGATCCGGTTGACTTAGCCTTTGTGCGGCATTTTACCAAGTCGGGCGGCTTGTTTCTCTACTGTGGAAGCGCTAACGAGGTCGTTGATAATTTAAAGGCCGTAGGGTCCGAGACTGGGCAAAAGCAATTTTTTGTACCCGAAGGAAGCCTCCACGCTTGGTTCAAGCAGGCCGAGCTCAGTGTGGTGCACGACAACCCCCTTGAAGCCGACGCTATGGCCACCACCTGCCACGCTGCCTTGGCCCAAACAGGCGGAATCATGATCACCGACGCCCAAACTCAGGGACTCAAATTTGCGCAGCTTCCATCGATTCACTTGGTTTTTGCCCGTGTTTCCCAGGTCTACAACAGCCTGTCTGACGGAATGTCGGCCATCAATAAATTTCACCGAGAGCACCGGCCCTTGAGCATTATCACGCTCAAAGGCAAGCGCGACGAAGCCGTACTGCAAGCCAAGGTCGACCCCAACAAGGGTCGGGAGCTCTACCTTTTCTTGGTTGAGGATCTCTTGTTCAACGATCTATGATGCAGCGCAGCATCTGGGGCCTACTCTATGCCCTGGTTATCGCCTTCGTCTGTACCGCATTCCCGTGGTCGCCTGGCCTTCTTTTTTTGCTGCTGCTCGGCGTTGCACTTGAGGCCATGCGGCTGCCCGGACTCAGCCCAAAACTTCGGGCTGTAACCCTACTCTACCTCTTTGCCAGCGCACTGGCAACCGGCTGGCTTTGGGGTATGGGGGGCGGAGATTCCCTGCTCGCTGTTTTTGTATTGATCTGGCTCTCTGACTCGATGGCCTACGCCGGCGGGCGGCTGTTTGGAAAAACCCCAATGGCACCGATTCTTTCTCCCAAAAAAACCTGGGAAGGCCTAATTACTGGGCTGATTTTTACCGTCGGAATCGGGTATGCCCTTCTGCATTATGCCCTTGATGTTTCCTTGAAACTTACACTTATTATGACCGTCTCTGTAGCCGTCACTGCACCGATTGGCGACCTTATTGGGTCATACCTCAAGCGCCAAGCCGGAGTTAAAGACTCCGGAGTCTTTTTGCCGGGGCATGGCGGATTTCTGGACCGCCTCGACAGCTATCTGCTCTCGAGCACGGTCCTGGTGCTGCTGCTCATAGCCATGCAAACCTTTTAATCCCATCGATATGCTTCACCGCGAAGGAACCAAAACCATTTTTTTTAGCCTGCTCATCCTGGCCCTTCCCTACATCCTGCTCACCCAGCTCGAGGCTCCCCACTGGGCCGTCACCGCATACCTCGTCGCAGGTCTGGTGCTGCTGGGCTTGGTGCTTCAGTTCTTCAGAAATCCGACCCGCCGTACCGTCGCTGAGTTGGGAGACGTTATCGCTCCAGCCGACGGAACCGTCGTGGTCATTGAAGACGTCGAGGAGCCCGAGTACTTCAAGGGGAAGCGCAAGCAAATAAGCATTTTTATGTCGCCCCTGAACGTGCATGTAAACCGAGCTCCGGTAAGCGGACGCACCGTCTTTACCCGTTACCACAAGGGCAAGTACTTGGTAGCCTGGCACCCCAAGTCAAGTACCGAGAACGAGCGCAGCACCTTGGTTTTTGAAACCCCCAACCATGGCGAAGTTCTGATTCGGCAGATTGCCGGAGCAGTGGCCCGACGAATAGCGGTCTATGTCAAGCCCGGCCAGCCTGTATCGGTCGGCGAAGACGTCGGATTTATTCGTTTTGGCTCGCGCGTCGACATTTTTTTACCGCTTGACGCCGAAATTCGGTGCAAAATCGGCGACAAGCCGAGCGGAGGAGAAACGGTGATTGCCAAGCTCCAAGCGGCTAGCAACTAGTACCTAGCGGCGCGGAACCAGGCGCATTGCCTGTTCAAACAACTCGTCAGGAGAAACCAAAGAATTGTCGAGTACCACGGCGTCTTGGGCTTGCAGCAGCGGGCTGTCGAGGCGTTCCCGGTCCTCCTGATCGCGCTGAAGCAAGTTTGCCTTAACCTCCGCCAGGCTTACGGCGCCCGGATTGGCGGATTCCATTTCGGCAAAGCGCCTGTTGGCGCGCACGTCTGCGTCGGCCGTAACAAAAAGCTTCAGTTCCGCATCGGGGAACACTACGGTCCCAATATCGCGCCCGTCCATGACCAGGCTTTGGCTCTGGCCCATGGCTTGCTGCTGGGCAACCAGGCGGCGGCGAACCGGAACCAGCGACGAGACGGAGCTTACTACCCGGCTCACCTCCATGGTTCGGATTGCATCCTCGACGTCTTCGCCGTTGAGAATGGCTCGGTTCTGCCCTTGGGCATCGCGAGCAAAGGCTAGATTGACCTTATCCAGGGAGGCATTGATGGCCATGGCATTGATGGTATCGGGCGCTGCCCAACCCTGCCGTATTGCATAAAGTGCCACCATGCGGTACATGGCTCCGGTGTCGATGTAGAGAAATCCGAGGGACGATGCAAGGCGCTTAGCGAGCGTGGACTTACCCGTCGATGCGTAGCCGTCCACGGCGATGCGAATGAGCGTCATAGGTTGCGACTGAAGGAAAATTGGGTAAAGGGGCCGGCCACGTGGTAGACGCTTTGCGACCACTGAAACTGGCTTTTGCCTGCCTTTAAACCAAAGCCAAAACTCAGGCCTGCATTGGTTCGGCGCGTAGGCAGCTGCATCTCGAGCTGGCGCCTAAAGTCATAGCCCACCTGAGCGCGCAGGCGACCGCCGAGCTCCGCCTCCACGGCCGTAGCAAGGTGGCGAAGGGCAAGGTTGGCAAAAGACGGGGGCGTATAATTAATTTGGCCGGTCAAGGGGTCGCGGACTTCGCGCAGAGGATCGTAGCCGGCCAAGTCCCAGCGCTGCAGGTCGCGCATTGCCAGATGCAGACGAAAAGGAGCATAGCGAAACTTGCGGCTGAACGCGGCGTGCAGGGCCGTAGGCAGGTTCTCCTGCGTCGACCCAAGAGGATCAAGACTCAAGCCCGCATGCTGTACCACCAAAGCGGCATGAAGTCGTCCGCTGTCGGCTACGTAGGTGGCTCCCAAGTCAGTACTCAAGGCTTGCGCTACAAAATTGGAAGCCGTTTGAAGCGTCCAACGAACCGTAGCACCCAATAAAATTTGGTTTCCGCCCTTGAGCCCTAGGCTTCGGGCAAGGGTGAGGCGAGGTCTAGACTCCTGAAAACGAAATTCACCCAGGACCGCGCCAACCTCATTGGTCTCGGGCAAAAGACCGGTATTGAGGTAGTCCACTCCCAAGGCATAAAACCAACCGGAACGCTGCGAACCCAAACTCATGTGCCCCAAACGGAGTCCGCTCGGGAGCAATCCCGTGCTTAAGACCAGCTGACGACCCATTGACCCGGCTGCCAGTGAGGGGTTGAAGGTCGACGAGGCTGCATCCGCAGGGTGAGCCCAGGCCGCGCCAGCCAGTGCGGACCAGCGCGCAGAACCCGCCGTATTTAGGGTAGACCACGAATGCGTTTGGGCTGCGCCCAGCATCGGCAGGCCGAGCAAAAACAGAGCAAGTCGCATTCCCACAGGGCCAAGTTACAATTTGCCCAGGCTTCCTGAGGATGCGAGCAGCGAAGCGTCCGCGGGTGAGGCGGTCGTGGAAGGCTTGCGAATGCTCAAGGCCTTTGCATTCTTCACCTTCTTGTCGGTCACCGAGTAGGCCAGCACCTCACGCATGGTCCGCACGTAGCGCACCTCGAGGCCCTTGAGGTATCCCGCGGGGATTTCGTTCACGTCGCGCTGGTTGTCGGCGCACATTAGCACCGTTTTGATTCCTGCGCGCTTTGCTGCAAGGAGTTTTTCGCGGATTCCGCCCACGGGGAGCACCTTGCCGCGCAGGGTGATTTCGCCACTAAGGGCCAATGCATTGCGGACTTTGCGCTGGGTAAAGAGCGAGGTCAAGGCGGTCAGCAGGGCAATTCCCGCAGAGGGACCGTCTTTGGGAACGGCACCTTCGGGCACGTGGAGGTGCACGTCGTACTGGCTAAAATGCTCGGGCTCCAAACCAAATTCGGCGGCGTTTGCCTTTAAAAAGGTCATGGCGAGGGTGGCGGACTCCTTCATGACGTCGCCGAGGTTCCCGGTAATACTGAGTCGACCGGTGCCGGGAGCAATCGTGGATTCTAGGTACAAAATTTCTCCGCCTACAGGGGTCCATGCGAGGCCGGTAGCCACACCTGCAACGCCCTCGTCGGCATAATCATCCTTGCGAAAGCGTGCTACCCCCATGATCTTGGTAAGGTCTGCCACCGTGGGCTTGCTCGGGAAGTCCTTGCCTTCTGCCTTGGCCAAGGCCGCCCTGCGAATGAGTTTGGCAATGCGCTGGTCCAGCCTTCGCACGCCGGATTCCCGAGTGTAGCCTTCAATCAAAGCAGCGGCCGTAGAACTCTCGAGCTTGAGTGCCTTGGGCTCTAGGCCATGCTCGCGCAGCTGCTTGGGCATCAAGTGGTTTTGGGCAATTTTGACCTTTTCTTCGCGGGTGTAGCCCGTGACCTCAATGAGTTCCATTCGGTCGCGCAGGGCGGGCTGAATTCCGCCCAGGTTATTGGCCGTTGCTATAAAAAGAACCTTCGACAGGTCGTAGCCCATCTCGAGAAAATGGTCGTGAAAACTGTGGTTTTGTTCTGGATCCAGAACCTCGAGCAGCGCGCTCGACGGATCTCCCTGCGAACCCATGCCGAGCTTGTCGATCTCGTCAAGAACCAGCACGGGGTTTGAGACCCCTGCCTTCTTGATCTGCTGAAGGATGCGGCCTGGCATGGCTCCAATGTAGGTCTTGCGGTGCCCGCGAATCTCTGCCTCGTCGCGCATTCCTCCAAGCGACATGCGCACGTAGGGACGCCCCAGTGCTTCGGCCACGGAGCGGCCCAAGGAGGTCTTACCCACCCCCGGAGGTCCGTAGAGGCAAAGAATCGGGCTTTTGAGGTCGCCCTTGAGCGCCAGCACGGCAAGGTGCTCTAGAATGCGCTCCTTGACCTTCTCCAAGCCAAAATGATCCCTGTCGAGAATGCGTCGGGCCTTCTTGAGGTCGTGGCGGTCTTTGACCACGTGGTTCCAGGGAAGGTCGAGCATGAGCTCTAGGTAGTTGCGCTGGATTCCGAAATCAGGAACCTGCGGATTCATGCGCTGAAGGCGCGCAAGCTCCTTTTCAAAGTGCTGGGCCGCCTCCGCGGGCCAATTTTTTTCAGAAGAACGCTGCCTAAAAACCTCAAATTCAGCCTCAAAGCTGTTGCCTCCGAGCTCCTCTTGAATGGTGCGCATCTGCTGCTGCAGAAAATACTCGCGCTGCTGGCTGTCAAACTCCGTGCGAACCTTGTTGACAATGTCGTTTTTAACCTCGAGCAAATGCTTCTCTTGACTGATGTGCTTGAGCACCTGCTGGGCTCGGAGCTTGAGGTCGTCTTCTTCGAGAAGCAGCTGCTTTTCGTCTACCTGAAGGTTGGTATTGCTGGCAATAAAATGCAGCAAAAAAGTATCGGACTCAATATTCTTTACCGCGACCTGCGCCTCGGTTGGAATGTTGGGGCTCTCCTGAATAATTTCTAGGGAAAGCTCCCGAATCGTAGACATTAGGGCCTTAAACTCGGTATCGTCGGCTGCGGGTACCGCCTCATCCAAATACTCTACTCGGGCGCGATGGTAGGGCTCGTCTCCGAGAATTTCAAGAATTCGAAAGCGTCGCTTGCCCTGCAAAATGGCCGTAATGTTGCCGTCGGGCATTCGGAAGGACTTAACCATGTGCACGAGGGTTCCAACCTTGTAGAGGTCCTCTGCGGTGGGCGTTTCGGTGTCGGCATTGCGCTGCGAAACCACCCCAAAAAGCTTGGTGCCCTTCTGAGCCTCCTGCAAAAGAAGGATGGACTTGTCGCGTCCGGCCGTGATGGGACTCACCACTCCGGGGAACTGAACCGTGTTGCGAAGCGGCAGCAGCGCAAGTTCTAAGGCAAGATCCGCCTCGGGAACCGAGTTGTCTTCTTCGTTGGTGATTAGCGGTATTTGGTCCGTATCCTCAGACAGGAGCGAAAAACGTGTGAATTCCATAGGCCGGTTACTGGGCAATGGCTGTGCCAGTCCGCAAAGAAGCCGTTTGCGCAAAAATTTCAGACAAAATGTCGGTAGTCGTTTGCTCCAGGCTGCGCCCGCGGCGCGTCAAAACGCGCTCTGTAGTGGCAAGCACCTTGTCAAGCCGGTACTCGGTCATGCCCTGAGGCCCGCCCCAGGAGAAGTCCGGAATAAAATTGCGAGGGAAGCCCGCGCCAAAGATGTTGCAGGCAACACCCACGACCGTGCCGGTGTTGAACATGGTGTTGATTCCTGCCTTGCTGTGGTCGCCCATCACCAAGCCGCAAAACTGCAGGCCGGTCGGTTCAAACCGACCGCTCGGGTAGCTCCAGAGCTTGACTTCGCTGTAGTCGTTTTTAAGGTTGGAGTTGTTGGTGTCCGCACCCAAGTTGCACCACTCGCCCAGGACGGCATTGCCCAAAAAGCCATCGTGGCCCTTGTTGCTGTTGCCCCAGAACAGGCAGTTGTTGACCTCGCCACCAACCCTACTTCCTGGGCCAACCGTCGTGGCGCCATAGATTTTGGATCCCATCTTGAGCTGAGAACCCTCGCACAAGGCCAGTGCTCCTCGCACTAGGCTGCCCTCCATGATTTCGCTTCCGGCCGCGAGGTAGATGGCCCCACTGCGGCTGTTGAGCACACTGGCTTCGACCAAGGCGCCGGGTTCCGCAAAAATGCGATCCCCAATCAGGGTATTGCTGCTGCTCAGCGGAGCCGAGCTGCGTCCGCGCGTCAGGAGGTCAAAGTCGGCCTCAATCGCTTCTGCGTTGAGCGAAAAAAGGTCAAAAGGCCTGCGGACCATGGGCACTTTAGACTTAAAAACAACCGTTTCAGTGGCGTCGTCCCCGAGGCTGGCAAGCCATTCTCCTTGAGCATCCACCAGCTTTTGACCCGGCCGAAGAGCCTGCACCGCGTCGACCAGTTCTTGGCCTGCCAGGGCTGCTGCCCGCAGATGGCATGTCTGCTCTGCGGGGGGCTGCACCAAAGTAAAAATTCCGCCCAAATAGGGAGCGGAGCGGTAGGAAAAGCTTGACTTGGGTAGCCGCAGCAGCCATTTCTCGCGAAGCGTAATAATACCCAAGCGCAGGTCTGCGACCGGACGAGTCCAGGTGAGGGGCTTGAGCGTTTCGCGCTCGTCGCCATCGTGGAAGATGTAATGCATCCCCACTAAGTTAAAGGCTTACTTCGTGAATTTCGCGTAGCGGTTGCGGAACTTGTCCACACGGCCTGCGGTATCAAGCAGCTTCTGCTTGCCGGTGTAAAATGGGTGCGAGTAGCTCGACACTTCCATCTTTACCAAGGGGTAGGCAACGCCGTCTACCTCAAAGGTGTCTTTGGCGTTGGCGCAGCTGCGAATTAGGGTAACGTCTCCGGTGCCCATGTCTTTAAAGGCACAGACGCGGTAGTTGCTGGGGTGTAGGTTTTCTTTCATCGCTTTGTCGTTTTGGATCGAGATTTGGCCCGATCCCCATTTTTTGCGGAGGGCAAATGTACAAAATAGTTTGTTTGAAAGCCTAATTTCCTTGTGAAAACAAGCCTTTGACTTTGATCGCATCAAGAAGGGCAATGCCTTACCGAACTTTGCCGCACTCAACCATGACGTTTAAGAGCTTTTGAAACCCCTGAAGAACCTACTAAGCCTGGCCCTACTCCTGGTCTTTGCCCTAGCTGCCTGCCGGCCAGAGTACCGCTTTGCCCCAGAGCCCGTAGGCCTAGTCCGCAGCCAAGACACGGTCTTTCTCGACACCGTATTTGCTACCGTGGGCAGCTCGACCCGCAGCATCAGGCTGGTCAACCCGAGCAGCTACGACGTCAACTTAAGCCGCATTAGCCTTGGCAGAGGCAGCGAATCCCCGTTCCGCTTTAATGCCAACGGCCAGCCGGGCCCTGAACTCGAAAATGTGGTGGTTGCCGCAGGTGACAGCATTTGGATTTTTGTGGAGACCACCGCCCCCCGCGGCGACGGCGAAATGCTTTGGGAGGACTCCCTGCGCATCGAGCAAGGAAGTTTTTCACAAAACGTTTACCTCGTGGCATTGGCCTGGGACGCGCACTTTCACTACCCCAATCGAGTCCTTACCATAAGGCAGGAGCCACCCTTTGCGGACCTTCTGATTCCCTACGTAGTGCTGGGGCCCAACGAAGTTTGGGGTTCCGACAAACCCCACGTGGTCTATGGCTACGCCGTGGTCGACAGCGCGGCCACCCTCGACATTAACGCCGGGGCGCGCGTGCACTTTCACAGCGGTTCTGGCCTGTGGATTTCTTCGGGCGGAACCCTTCGGGTCGACGCAGCCAATGCTGGAAGCTTTGAAAAACCTGTGCTGCTTCAAGGCGACCGGCTCGAACCCTTCTACCGCGATATCGCTGGGCAGTGGGGCGGACTTTTGGGCGGAATCTTCATACAGCGCGGGGCCCGAGCCGAAATTCAAAACGCATGGATACGCAACGGAACCTTGGGCATCCGCTGCGACAGCGTGGCCGAGGGCGAGCCCTTCAACTTGACCCTGAGGCGGAGCCGAGTGACCGACTTTAGCCGTGCCGCCGTCTACAGCGGGCATGGAAGAGTCCGCCTCGAGAACAGCGTTTTGGCCAACTCCGGACTTTACCAGGTTTATACCCTGGGCGGGCGATTGGAGGCCGACCACTGCACCTTCTCCAATAATTTTCCGGGCGCTCGTTCGACCCCCTCGGTCGGACTATTTAACCGATACGACGACGGGACGGGAACCTTTCGGTACCGCGGATTGCTTCAGGCCGACTTTCGCAACTGCATTGTTGACGGAGGGCAGGAATCCGAGATTGGCTTTGGCTACGGGAGCCAGGCAGCCTTTAACTACCGATTCGAGGGGTCGCTCCTCAAGCTCGACCGCTTCCCGAGCACTGCGGCCTACGACGTGAACGACCCGGCGCGCTTTGGCGCATGCATCTTCAACAGTCCAGCCCTCTTTGAATCCGCATCCGAATACGACTACCGACTTAAGCTGGGTTCTGCGGCGCTGGGCATTGGCTGGCCTGGGGCGACCGGACTGGTTCCGACCGATGCGCTTGGGCAAGTCCGACCCATTCCTGCGGACGCAGGCGCCATTGAAACGCTTTAAGCGGTTCATTCAAGGCGCACCTAATGAATTACTGCGCTCCGATGCTGGCTAAAAAAGCCGGAGTATCCATGCCGTCGGCATAGTCCCAAAGGCTGGGAAACTGACTTTGGCCAAAAGGAGTCCGCCCGCGGCCAACGGTCGTTTGAAGCTGGTCTGACTGGGCATCGAGCCAGGACTCCGCCTCTGATACCGTGGCGTGCTGGGAATAGTGCAGCACCGAAAGGGGCGGTTTGAGGGTAGGGTGCTCGCGCAGCAGGGTCCAGTTGTTTTCTAAAAAGGGCTCGCGGTTGAGCATGAACAGGGCCCGGTAGTAGTCGTAGTTGGAGCCATAACGGGCGTGCTGGGCCAAATGCGACCACTTCACCCAGGACGCAAAGAGGCGCTGCAGGTCAAAGCCTTGCTCAATGGCCAGGTGGGTAACGCTCCGGCAGCCACGGCCAAAGTAGCGAAACAGATCGTCGGCAAGGGCATCGAGTTCGGCGTCGGTGCTGTCGAGGGGAAGCACCGCCGCAGAGGTGCGCGGCCCCCGAAGGATGCGCGGAATCCCAGAAAAATACTGATTAAAATGCGCCACTGCTTGGTCGCCGCCCGTGGCGATGAGGGCCTCTACCCCGTTCATGCGCTCTGTATGCTGCAGGTCTGCGCTGGGGTCGAGCTTTTGAAGCAAGTCCATCACGGTCCGGGTCAAAATAGGGTCGTCAGAAGAGGGCTTAAAGCGAAGCCGATGGCCGGACAAGTAGATGCAAAGCAGGTCGTGTAGGGCGACTAGGGGCAGGTTTCCCGCGCCCACAAGGCCTACAATTTTAGGAGAGGTATCCGTCTTGGGCCAATGGAGCCTCCAGGCAGCAAGGGATTGCTTGGTCAGAACCCGACTCCATGTGCCGAGGGCATCCGCGGTAAAGGCCGGGGCAAACCATGGATTCCGCGCCGAAGCCTCCGCCAACAAATCCTTGTCGTCGATTAGGCTTTCGAGGGATAGTCCTAGCTGTTCAAGAACTAAAAAACGGGCTTCGAGCGGAGTGGATTCGGGCATTAGGGCAGCTAAATGGGCGTATCTTTGGCCCTTACAAAAGTACGCTTTAAGAATGGCCATCACGATTACCGACGAGTGCATCAATTGCGGAGCATGCGAAGCCGAGTGCCCCAATAATGCCATTTATGAGGGCGGCATGGAATGGCGTTTTGCCGACGGAACCAAACTTCAGGGCGATCTGGTAAGCAAGAGCGGACTACAAACCGACGCGGCCACCGCTCAGGAGCCCGTGAGCTTTGAATACTACTTTATCGTGACCGACAAGTGTACGGAATGCGTCGGATTTCACGAGACTCCTCAGTGTGCCGAGGTTTGCCCGGTGGACTGCTGCGTTCCTGACGAAGACCACGTCGAAACCCGCGAACAGCTCGAGGCCAAAAAGTCCTTCCTGCACCTGGATTAATGCAGCGCATTGCCCTGATTCTGATTGCGTTATTCGCCAGGACAGGGACCTCTTGGGCCCAATCCTCAGGCCTTGAGGACTACCTTGAGGTAGCTCGCAGCATGAGCCTCAACGACGCGGCACGCACAGTGGCCCTAGACAGCTTGACGAGCATTAGCCTCAGAGCACTCAACAATTCCCATTCCAAGGCGGTTCCCCTTGCCGACAACGCGCTTCGGGTCGAGAGTCCCGACGGCAGCTTTGCCCTGGTAAGCCTCAATGCCCCCTTGGGAGACGGCAGCTATGCCTACCGAGGCCTGGTGGGTCGACCCGACGGTCAAAAGGGCTGGACCTGGAGCATCTTGGCCGACGAAGCCTGGCCGAGTGCAATCGTTTACCGAATTGTTCACACTCGATACCGCCGCCGCAACTACTACCTGACGCTGTGGTATAAACCCCACCAAAATGGTATACAAGAGAAAGGGATTGAACCCGTAATTCTCACGCGGAGCCGTTTGGTTTTTGGCGCGCGGGTATTTGCCGTGAAATCCTTCAACGACGAGGTCTTTAAAAAGCCGCCCGAGCGGCTTGTGCTGCGCTACGGACCGATGGCCTCCGTCGCCCTGCGACCCGAAAAATCCGGAGTAATCTTGGTCGACGAGGTGGCTCCAGTTCGCGACGCAGCCAAGGGAGCGTACCGCTACTACGGCCCAACAGCGGTGCAAAATCGCCTCATTTTTAGCCAGGGAAAATGGCGATTCGAAACACTACCCTAACCTATGCCCCCTACCTTTACCCCCATGAAAAAGCACAACTTTACCGCAGGCCCCTGCATTTTGGCCCCCGAAGTATTAGAAGGTGCGGCCGCAGCCGTTCAAGACTTTGAGGGAATGGGGCTGTCGCTTCTTGAAATTAGCCACCGCGACAAGAAGGTCGTAGCAGTTATGGAGGAGGCCCAGCAGCGCGTGCTGCAGACCCTTGGACTAAGCGACGACTATGCCGTTCTCTTTCTACAGGGCGGAGCAAGCAGCCAGTTTGCCATGGTTCCGTTTAACTTGCTTCGCAGCGAGGGCAAGGCAGCCTACCTGAATACTGGAACCTGGGCCAGCAAGGCCCTCGAAGAGGCCAACAAACTTGCCCCTGGGCAGGCGGTGGAACTCGCCTCGAGCGCCGAGCAAAATTTTAGCTGCATACCCAAAGGCTTCGCGATTCCAGGCGGACTCGACTACGTGCACTACACCTCCAACAACACCATTTTTGGAACCCAGATGAAGGCCTTCCCCAAGGCCGACAGCCTGATGGTTTGCGACATGTCTTCTGATATTTTTAGCCGCCAACTCCCATTTAGTCAGTTTGACTTGATCTACGCCGGGGCTCAAAAAAACCTGGGTCCAGCTGGTGCTACCTTGGTTGTAGTCCGCAAAGAAATTCTGGGCAAGTCTGGGCGGGCAATACCCACCATGTTTGACTACCCCGTGCACATCAAGGGCGAATCCATGTACAATACTCCGCCCGTGTTTTCGCTTTTTGTGAGCCTCTTGACCCTGCGCTGGATGGATTCTCAGGGCGGACTTTTGGAGATGGAGCGCCGAGCCAATGCCCGGTCTGCAGCCCTTTATGGCGAAATTGACCGCAATCCGCTTTTTAAGGGAAGCGCCGCTGCCGAAGACCGCTCGCCCATGAACGCCTGCTTTTTGCTCCATGACGAGGCCAAGCACCAGGTCGTTTTTGATGCCCTCGCCAAAGAAGCGGGCCTCGTGGGCCTCCCGGGGCACCGCAGCGTCGGTGGCTACCGCGCCTCGATGTACAATGCCCTGTCCCAAAGCAGCGTAGACGCCTTAGTTGAAGTGATGCGCGAGGTCGAACGCCGCGCCTAATTAGTTTTTAAATCCGCTACCATGAAAATCCTCGCAAACGACGGAATCGCGCCCTCTGGGCAGACCAAACTTGAAGCTGCCGGCCACACCGTGCTCACCACTAAAGTTGCGCAAGAGCAATTGGCGGACTTTATTAACCAAGAAAAGGTAGACGTACTCCTGGTGCGCTCTGCCACTACCGCAAGGGCTGCCTTGGTCGATGCCTGCCCAGGGCTCAATATGATTGGGCGAGGCGGCGTTGGAATGGACAACATCGACGTGGACTATGCCCGATCCAAGGGCGTCACGGTTTTTAATACCCCGGCGGCGAGTTCCGAGAGCGTGGCCGAGCTCGTTTTTGCTCACCTGAGCGGACTTTTGC
>JBEEMM010000004.1:0-22680 GCA_041192685.1 Bacteroidota bacterium
CGAAGCCCGGCAGACCGGCTATGGCGGCCTTTTTCGTAGGCATAATGCGCAAAAAGGGCCGACTGAAATTGTTCTGCATTGGGATAGATCTCCTCTTCAGCGTGTACGTCGTTGCGCAAAACACGAAGCTGCTGGTGGGTACCAAGAGTCAAGTGCCCGTCGCCAAGCCGGCGGTCTAAGGTGGTGGTCTGCGAGGCCGTGTGCAGGTTGAATGCAATGTGAGGTTCTGGTTTTTCGCCATCATGAGCCATGTCGTACTCCGCCCGCAACGAAGACTGAAGGCCTGTCACGGCGCGGACCTTCCACGGTCCAAGGCTGCGCTCCGCCTCCCAGGCGAAATGGCCTGCTTGTACCAACTGATCTCCATGCTCCTCGGGCTCCTCCCCGGGCAAGGGCTCCCACTCCGGGAGTCCAAACCGACGCTGCACCCCAGTCAGCTTGATGCGGTGCTGGGTTTTGCCCTTCTGCCACGATCCGAGTGCACGAATTGCAAGGGTCTGAGAATAGGTTCCGTGCACCGTATCGCCGTTGCCGTCGCGGTATTCTGGGTTGAATCCGCCGTAGGCTCCAACATAGTAAAGTCCAGGACCACTGCGGTGCAGGCTGTACTGCCCGCTTAGGGGCATGCCGTTGGTTCCGCCGTTGAGCACCAAGGCCTGTTCGCGGCCTGAGGTGCGGGGGCGAACGTCCGAAAAGTAGAGCACGCCGGCCATTGCGTCGGTTCCGAGCGCAAGGGAGTTGGGGCCAAGCATGACCTCGACATGGTCCACCCCAAGCAGAGGGAAGTCCAGGCCGTGGTCTGCTCCGCCCTGCATGTTGTCGTAGCGCCAGCCTTGGTAGGCGGTCACCACGCGGTAGCCTCCGAGGCCGCGCAAGATGGGTTTGACGGTGTGCCCGCCGACGCTCGCGAGCTGTAGGGCCGGCGCCTGTCGGCTCAGTTGAAGCATGGCTGATGGGCCCTGGTCGGCAAGAGTCCGCACGGGAATGGCCCATACTTGAGTGGATAGTGCGGCAGGATTGTCGCGTTGAACTTCGACCGAAGCTTCGCCCAATTCAATGACCATAGAAGTGTCGCGCTGGCCCCAAAGCATGAGGGGCAGGGCTGCGCAAAGCCCAAAAATAAATTTATACATAATCAATGCAGTTAGCGTTAAAAACCAAAAGAAATGCGCCCAAGGCGCTGGTAATTAAGCTACTGGGGGTCCCCTAACTGGGGTTTGTACCCATTCAAAGCCGTAGACATCGCTAGAGTAATGGCATGTGTGACGAGTATTGGAGTGAACTGCTTGATTTAAGGCACTGCCGTACTCTGGGAGGTATGACTGAAGGGTCGCAGGATCAGACCATTGGCAGGGATCCTCAGCCTCGTGGAGGTGAACTCCCTGCTCATGGCAGTGTTCATGGTGGTCGTGGGCCAGGCTGTGCACCAAAGGGTCCGCCAATCGGCCGAGCCACATCAAAGCAAAAGTGAATAGAAAAAGCTTGCGCACGCAGCATAAAGATACCGCCTTGCGGTTAAGGAAGATTCGCTGCCGTTGGTTCAATCGCGACGGACTTTGCACGGTATGCTTGGTATTAAGTGCTTTTTGAACGGAACTTTGCCTTATTCTATGATTAAAAAAATCCTGCTTCTGCTTGCGGTGCTTCAGAGCTTTGACTCCGCAGCACAGTGCGCCAGTGCTCCTGGACTTAGTTCGATATCCCGCACGTCGAGCAGTATTGGCGTCGCAACTCCTTCTATTTCACCGTTTCACCAATTAGAGTACGGGCCACTAGGATTCGTTCCGGGGAGCGGCACCCTTAGCCCATGGTTCGCTGGCAGTTCCTTAGTGGTGACTGGACTTTCTGGCTCTACGGGCTACGACTTTTATGTGCGCGACAGCTGCAGCAACGGCAGCAAAAGCCCTTGGAGCTCTTATTTTGGCTATGCCACCACCTGCTCCTTGCCCAACGGGAACCCTGCGCCCGCCTCAATTCCATGGGTGGAGAATTTTGATCAAATTCATTTTACGCCCAGAACTTCTTTTACCGGCCCGGGTGGCTTATCCTGCGGTTGGATCGCAAGCCCGAGCATTGGATATTCATGGGTACCGGCACCTCCCTTTCAAGCAATCAACTTTACTGGGCCTGCGGCAGACCACTCGGGGCGAAGCAAGTACCTTTTTGCTGACCGTTTTGGAGCAGCTACTTCCAATTCTAACGCGACAATTCGCAGTCCTCAGATCAACCTGACGGGAGCTACTGTACCTGTTGTCGAGTTTTGGTACCACATGTTTGGTTCCCAGATTGATTCGCTTCTGGTTGAAGCGAGCGTCGTGGGGAGCTCCAGTTGGGTTCGCCTTGGTTGTATTCCCCACAATGCAGCACTCTTTACGCAGCAGACTAGCCCATGGCAGCAGCAGGTTTACCCCCTCACGATGTTTGTCAACCAAACCGTGACGGTTCGGTTTACCGCGAAATCTTCCGCCACCTTTCCCGTTCAGGCCCGCGTAGCCATTGACGACATAAGGGTTGGTCAGGCTACCGGATGCATTTCGCCTTCTAATTTAAATTTTAGTGGAGTTCTAGCGAGCTCCGCCAACGTCAATCTAGTTCTTGGGGCCTCGCAGCACCATCAGCTTTCTTTTGGCGCTCCGGGCGTCGGCGCGGGAGGCGGCACTATCAAACGGTTTAGCGGAACCAGTACTGCGATTTTGGGCCTTAATTCCAATACGACTTATGAGGCATGGGTGCGGGATTCCTGTGGCCCAACCTCCTTCAGTGCCTGGGTAGGGCCGGTACAGTTCACGACCTCATGCAATGCTACTTCTGCTCCTTGGTCCGAGAGCTTCAACTCAGCAACCTGGACAGTCCCCGCCTTCAATCAGGCCGGAACATGGCCAAACTGCTGGGACCGCCCTTCGCTCGGTGGCCTAATCTATGTGGTGGGGCCACCTCAATTCAGTTCGTTTAATACGGGCCCCAGTGAAGACCACGGTCCGGCCATAAACGGCAAGTATGCCTATCTCGAATCAATCGGGTTTACCACCGGACCGTCGGGTTCATTTAAAACTCCATGGATCAATCTTACTCCTGTTAGTATTCCTGAGCTCACTTTTTGGTACCACGCTTACGGAAGCCAGATTGCATCAACCCTTTTGCAGGTCGAAGACACTGCGGGTGTTGTGACCCAGGTTTGGTCCGCCACGGGGCAAACCCAGACTGCCCAGACTGACCCTTGGACCGAAGTAACCGTGAGCCTTGCTGCCTTTGCCAATAAAAAAGTTCGGCTGCAATGGACCGGTTCTGCCACTACGAATTTCGCCTCGCAGGCTCAGTCCGCAATTGATGATATCGACATTCACCAGGCCCCAAGTTGTCCCAAGCCCCTAAACTTTGTGGCTTCAGCGGTCAGCAGCAGCAGTGTGACCTTAAGTTGGACCGTGGGCAGCAGCCCCTGGGTAGTGAAGTACGGCCCGGCCGGCTTTAACCCTGCGACTAGCGGAACCCGAGTTACCGCGACATCCAATCCCTTTTTGGTTGGCGGGTTGACCCCAAATACTGCCTATAATTTTTATGTTAAAGACAGCTGCAGTGCCTCGAGCGTTAGTGCATGGAGCACTGTTCTTGCAGTTTCAACGACCTGCATAGCAGTTAATGCTCCGGCAACCGAGAGCTTTCAGTCAAGCCCATGGATTGTGGGCACCTGGCCCAATATTCAGGGCAGCATTTCGCCATGCTGGAGTCGGTCGGCAGGTTCTACCGCCGCCGAGTTCTTTTGGTCCGTCGGGCTAGGGCCAATGCAGGCAGCCTTTACTGGGCCAAACCAAGGTGTGAACGGTGGTAAATACCTCTTCACCCAAGGATTTGGCAGTAATGGAACCAATCAAGCGGATGTGACATCCCCCTTGATTAACACCACCCCTCTAAACGTGCCCATGCTGCGGTTTAGAAGCCACCTATTTGGTCCTGCCATCGATCGTTTGGAGGTGTTTGCAGACAGCGGCACAGGCTGGAACAGTATTTTAACGGTGCTTCCTGGCAATCAAACCTCTGCTGGCTCAGCCTGGTCCCTGCACGAGGTTCCGCTACCTGCCTACGCAGACCAAACGGTGCGCTTCCAATTCAGGGGACAAAAGTTAGCCTTCAGCTTTACCTATGCTGAAATTGGCTTGGACGAGTTTGCTGTGGTAGAAGCTCCCGTACCAACCTGTTCGGCGCCCTCGGCCTTGACGGCCTCGGCCATAACGGTAACGAGCGCTCAAATCGGTTTTACGGCAGGCGGCGGAAGCACCCGAATCGCCCTTGGGCCAGTGGGCTTTACCCCGACCAATACTCAGGTTGTGGGCACAGGCATCGCAAACCCCTACCCGCTCACGGGCTTGACTGCAGGCACTGCCTACCATGTTTACCTCAAAGACACCTGCGCAAGTGCTGGTTTGGCGAGTGTTTGGGTCGGACCTCTTGCTGTTACTACCCAGCCCTGCCCGGCGGTATCTGCCGCATTTACCTATTCTTTGGTAGGAGGCAACTTGATTATGAACGCCCAGAATAGTTCACCTACAACCAACTATTCGTGGACTCTTGTGAATTCGAGCGGAATCACCGTCGCCACGCGCACGGGAGCATCGTCGACCATTCCGGTTTCGGGCAGCGGCACCTTCACCCTCACCTTGGCGGCGGCAAACTTCTGCGGAAGTACCGACACTACTCAAGTGACCGTAGTGATCTGTGCTCCTCTGGGAAGCGGCTTTAGCTACTCCGTGAACGGCACCACGGTTTCTTTTGTGAGCTTGGCCGTAAACTCTGCGGGGCAACTTTGGGACTTTGGCGACGGCAACACTGGGTCAGGGGCAAGCCCGACGCACAGCTACGCAGTCTCAGGACCCTACACCGTGGTTATGCGGTCGTATAATTCTTGCGGAGATACCATATTATCAAGCCAAATCGTGGTAACCTGCAGCAAGCCCAGTGCGGAATGGACTGCGCAAGTTATTTCGTCGGGTGGCGCGGGCATGAGGGTCGAGTTTCAAGCCACTCCTTGGTCCAGCGCTGACGCCATAAACTTTCAATGGTTCTTTGGAGACGGAACGACGGGCAGCGGGGCAAATCCGACCAAAGTCTACGGGGTTCCAGGGCTGTTTTACCAAGTAACGCTCGTGGCTTCAAACATCTGCGGCGGCAAAGACACTCTAACTAAGTCCCTGACCACGGTCGGACTCGATGAGCCGGAACTAAGCGGCGTATGGTTCCCAAACCCCGCCAGCGCAGGGCAATGGATTACCAGTCCGAGCGATAGTCCGATTCAAGTTGCCACCTTGTCGGGCCAAATGCTGACGTGGTTGCAGCGCAGCGAAGCCGGAGCCATGCAGGTTTTTGTGCCTGAAGACTGCGCAAGCGGGGTATACCTTCTGTGGCAGAATGGTCGGGCAGCGCGGATTACCGTTCCTTAACTTTTTTTTTATGTTTTCTTAATAGATGCCTTGAATCTGTTAACCTTGAGGTGATTAGGATTGATGTCCTTTAGGGCTTAAACCACCTTAATCATGCGCAAACTTTTAACATTCTCACTTTTTGCCCTTTTTGGTTTGACCGCTATGGCCCAAACCAGCATTAGTGGCCAAGCAACCGACGAGTCCAATATTGCCCTGCCGGGTGCAGTCATTACCCTCGATGGCAGCCGAACTACGGCCACAGACCTCAACGGGCGATTCTCGTTCACCGGTCTGTCTGCCGACAAGCACAAGATTAAGCTTCAGTACGCAAGCTATGCAACCATAGAGGTTTCGGTAAATACTGCCAGCGGAAGCCAATATGTGAGCCTTAAAACAAAGCCTGGAATTACCGAGCTCGGTGAAATTGAGGTCACAGGATCCTACTTGCAGGGTCAGGCACGAGCCCTGAACCGCCAAAAGAGCAACATCAATTCTACCAATGTGGTGTCTTCGGACCAGGTCGGACGCTTCCCGGACGACAACATTGGTGACGCTGCAAAGCGCATCCCAGGGATTACGATGCAAAACGACCAAGGCGAGGCCCGAAACATCATTATTCGTGGATTGGCTCCCCAACTCAACTCGGTGACCATCAACGGCGAGCGGATTCCGTCTGCCGAAGGCGACAACCGCAACGTCCAGATGGACTTGATTGCCGCAGACATGATTCAAACGATTGAAGTATCGAAAGCGCTTACCCCCGACATGGACGCCGACGCCATTGGCGGATCGGTGAACTTGGTTACCCGCGCCGCTCCAGCTGGGCAGCGCATCGTGGTCACGGGCGGTGCATTGTACAACTCACTCAGCCAGAAGGTGACGCCAAACGGATCGTTCACCTACGGAAACCGTTTTGCCAAAGAAAAATTGGGCCTAGTGTTCAGTGCCTCGAGTAAGGACCACGTATTTGGGTCAGACAATGCAGAATTTGAGTGGAATTTTGACGAAGCAGCCAACCCCTACATTTTCAATTACGAGGTGCGCGAGTACAATGTGCGTCGCTTACGACAGAACCTATCAGCCAACTTGGACTTCCGCCTCGCGCCAGGCCACACCATTTTTGTTCAGTCGATGTACAGCAACCGCAAGGATTGGGAAAACCGGTTCCGCATGCGATTTAAAGATGTAGAGCGCCAAGATGATGGCACGTACATAGGAGAACTCCGCATGCAGACCAAAGGCGGCTCCAATGAGGTGAACAACGCCCGATTGGAGAACCAAACGATGTACAACCTCGCCCTTCGCGGTGAGCACCTTTTTGGCAAGCTCCGCACCGACTGGAGTGTGAGCCGTTCATTTGCCAACGAGCTTCGTCCGGACGAGCGCTACATTCAGTTCCGCAAGAAGGACGCCGAAGTGGTGTTTGCTGATATGGATCCAACGCGCCCCTACATGCTCCCCGCATCAGTAGGTTTGGCCCTTTCTGATTACGGACTGCACGAACTCACCCAGCAGCAGCAGAACACGTACGACCAGGATAATAATGCACGACTTGACTTCACGATGCCCATAGGTAAAGGCAATTTGAAGTTTGGCGCGCGCTACCGCGGTAAAGTAAAGTTCCGCGACGTGACCTTTAATGAGTACGAATTTGTGGACGGCGACCAAGAGCCTAGCTTTGACGACCTGAACATCAAGTACGAAGCCGCTCGCGCTGACCGTTACATGGCTGGAGACTACTGGAATTTTGCCGCAGGTAAGAGCTTTATTTCTAACGACTACCTCGGCGGACTGGACCTCGACAATTCAGCGCTTTTTGAAAGCTCCTCTATTCCTTCTGAGTTTGCTGCCACGAACTACGACGCAACGGAGAACATTTTAGGTGCATACGCCATGTACAGCGGAACTTCAGGTAAGCTGGACTACACCGCGGGAGTACGCTTAGAAAACACTTCAAACGAGTACAATGGCTTTGCCTTTGACATCGACGAAGAAACTTCGGAGGCGACCTCAGGAACTGGGAACTACACCAACATCCTACCTAGCGTGCTATTGAAGTACAACCTCAGCAGCCGTAGCCTGGTCCGCGGTTCAGTGACATCCACTTTGGCGCGTCCGAACTACTACGACTTGGTTCCGTACATCTCCTTCTCGCGCGATGATCTCGAGGCGGAATTCGGAAACCCTGACCTCAAATCAGCTACAGCTACTAACGTGGATTTGAGCTACGAGAACTACCTGCCCAACGTAGGTTTGATCAGCGCCGGAGTATTCTTCAAGCGCATCAATAACTTCATTTACACGGAATCCATCAACGATTTCGACTACAAGGGAACGACCTACGACGCACTAACGCCTAAAAATGGCGAGGTTGCGACGGTTCAGGGCTTAGAACTGGCTTTTCAACGCACGCTCGGCAAGTCGGGGTTTGCGAAGAACCTCAACCTGTACACCAACGCAACATTCACTGCGTCGCAGACCACTGGGGTGCGTGAGAACGAGAACATCGCCCTTGCGGGGACCGCACCGATCATGCTCAACGCCTCTCTGGCCTACGACGCCAAGAAGTTCACGGCCCGCATAAGCTTTAACCATGCCCAAGGATACGTAGACGAGTACGGCGGCGACGCTTACTCCGACCGCTTCTACGGCGACCAGAGCTTTGTGGACATCAACGCATACTACGCGCTGACGCCGAAGTTGCGCGTCTTCATTGACCTGAACAACTTGACGAACCAGCCCCTGCGCTACTACCAGTTTGAAGAGCAGTACACCATGCAAATGGAGTACTACGGGTTCCGCGCCAAGCTTGGAGTAAAGCTCGACCTCTAATCGGAGTTAAAGTTGATTAAGACCCTGCCGGCCAAAACCGGCGGGGTTTTTTATTGCCTTAGGTAGCGATGTACTCGAGGGTCATGGCAGGCTTGGGCAGCCGCTAGTACCGGAACAATCGCAAACCAAAGGGCAGAAGAACAACGCATAGCCCAAGGTACAAATTTGACTATTTCATAATGTGAATCCAATGCTATGCTTACTACCTTTCACTATGAAGTTCCAAAACCTTATTACCGCGGCCCTTTTTGCCGCCTTGGCCGGATGCCAAAGCCCTGAGCCCAAGAGTGCCGGGTCGGAATCCCTGAGCTATCCGGCGCGCGAAGACGCTCCCGTTTTTAGAGCCCTGATCGTGGGCGACTGGGGGCGAATGGGCATTGAGCCTCAAAAAATCACGGCGCAGTTCATGACCGACTTCGCCCAAGTGAATCCGCTCGATTTTATTGTGAGTACGGGAGACAACTTCTACGACAACGGGGTCACAAGCACCAGCGACGCGCACTGGGCCGGCTCTTTTGAAGATGTCTATGCGGACTCTGCCCTTTTTGCCCCTTGGTATGTTGTTTTGGGCAACCACGACTACCGGGGCAATATTGAGGCGCAAATGGACTACCGCTCTCCCAATTCCGACCGATGGAAGATGCCGGCTAAAAACTACGTGAAGACCTGGAATCAAGACGGAGTTAGCCTGGCGATGGTGTTCATTGACACCTCGCCCACCGAAGACCAGTACTACGGCGAAGAAAAGTACCGCCGAGTGTGGCGCGAAGATTCCGCTGCGCAAAAAAAATGGTTCCGCGCGGTAATGGATACCCTTAAGGCGGACTACCGAATTGTTGTGGGCCACCACCCCTTGTATTCGGGCGGCAAGCGCATGGGAGCCAAAACGCAAAGCCACCTGGACCATTGGGGTCCGCTCTTTGCCCAGTATCGGATTAAGACCTACTTATGCGGCCACGAGCACGACCTGCAGCACATTAAAGCAGACCTCGGAATGGGCCACACTTTAGACCATGTCGTAACGGGCGCGGGCAGCGAAATTCGCAAAACGGGCGAAATCCAGAAGGGCGCATATGAGGGTGATCGCGCCAAAACAGTATTCTCCTTGTCGGCCAACGGATTTATGACTTTGGACGTTCACCGAGATGCTGCCGTGGCTACCTTGTGGTCCGGTGGACAGCCTGTTCATCAATTTACTATAAACCCCGACAAGCCATGAGCCAACCCACTGCCCAGCAGATTATAGACACCCTTTGCGATGCCTACGGCACCACGTTGGACCAAGTTTTGTCGTCACTCGATGCGGAATCTGATATTCCAGCTGAAGTTCAAGCGGCCGAAGAGGTTATGAAGATGGTCTTCAGCGGCATTATCAACGAGGCCTTTGACGAGGGCCGCGCGCGTACTGTTGAAATGGAAGAAGACAACAAATTTGGCGTGCTCATCGACGAAGACTTCCTCGAAGAAATCGGCTTTGAGCTCGACTTCGACGAGACCAGCGAAGACGAAGAAGAGTAGTATTCCTTGCCTTTTTAGTGGTAAGGTTAACCTGTTCTTTACCTACACCCAAGATTGCAGCGCGTGCTTTGGCCCCAGAAGTTTGGAGCCGCTTCTCGCTTTGCTTTCTGCACGGTGTTAATGTTAGGTGTTAAGGTTCCCCTATAAGCCCGCAGCAATGCGGGCTTTTTTGGTACTTTTAGCCATGATCCGTTCCAAACTTCTCCTTGGGCTCCTTTGCGGGATTGCACTGGGTTACTTTGCTTGGCAGCAGCCCTTTGTGGCCCGCGGACACCTTAGAAATCAGGTGATTTCATATGACGTTGCAGGCTACTATGCCTACCTCCCCATGGTCTTTATCGAGCAAGACCTGCACCTTGCCAAGCCCTGGAAGTACCCCATGATTGAGCTTGTCGGGGTGCACGAGCACCCTGAATCCGGCGGAAGGCACCTGAAATTCACCATGGGCATGGCCTACCTCTATGCTCCCTTCTTTGCAGGGGCGCATGCCTATACCCTTCTTACCAATCCCGCCGAAGCGCACGGTTTTTCGATGCCCTACCGAATTGCCATTGGCCTCTCTGGAGTGGTTTATGCCTTGCTTGGTTTGGCATTTTTGAGGCGGACGCTGCGCCATTACGTGCCCGACGCCGCAATTTCATGGACCCTTATTGCCGTTTTTTTAGGCAGTAACCTCTTTTACTACAGCACCTACCGCGGCGCCATGAGCCACGGGGCAACCTTTATGCTCTCTGCCATGATGCTCTACCATGGCGATTTGTGGCGCCGGCGCGAACAGCCTTGGCGGCTGCTCCTTCTCGGGCTTTTGGCCGGACTCCTTGTGCTCATTCGCCCAGCCAACGTCCTCATTCCGCTGACCGTTGCGGGACTCTTCACCCTTGACGGCCTCCTTCCGAAGGGACTTTTGAACGCAAAACGCCTTCTCTGGGCAATTGCCCTGGCCCTGTCGGTCAGCATCCCTCAGCTGCTGTACTGGAAGCTGAGCACCGGCCATTTCTTGGTTTGGACCTACGGCGAGGAGGGTTTCTTTTGGACGCAGCCCGCCTGGGTACAAGGCCTGTTTAGCTGGCGCAAGGGCTGGCTCGTCTACAGCCCCATTGCCGTATTCATGATTTTTGGTTTCTTGGGGCTGGCGCGCAAAAAGCCGTCGTGGGCAGTCTTAATCGGACTTTATCTTATGCTGCATGCCTACGTGGTATTTTGCTGGTGGGCCTGGTGGTACGGCGGGAGTTTGGGTTCTCGGCCGATGATTGACGCCTATGCCCTCCTTGCCCTGCCCCTTGCCGTTTTTTTTCAGCGGATTCTGGAGCATTCGAAGCCCTGGTTGCGCAGGCTGAGTTTGGCTGCAGTCCTGGTCCTCGTACTGCTCAACCTCGCCCAAATCCAGCTGTACAGCGCCGGATACCTTCACCACGACAGCATGACGCGTGAGGCATACCTGCACGTTTGGCGCACCTGGGATTTTGCCCCTGCCGAACTTTTAGAGGCACCCGACTACCAAGCTGCGCTTGAAGGACGGTCCGCCCGCTACTAAATAAAAAAGCCCGCCGTTGCCGGCGGGCTCGTGGTTTGCACCAGGGTACTTTTTAGTTGCGAATCAACTTCGCAGTGCGCATGCCTCGGTCGGTTTGAATCCGCACGAAGTAGGCTCCTGGAGCCCATGCTGCGCTCGGAAGCTCAAGCTCGCTTGCGTTGAGGCCCTCACTGGCAAAAACGGCACGGCCAAGCACATCGTGCACCTCTACCGCTTGAATTTGGGCGCCGTAGACCAAGAGCTGGGCGTTGGCTGTAGTTGGGTTGGGAAGAACCTGGAACTTAAGACCCTCGGCTTCGGGAACCGAAATCGTGTAGCCTACTGCATTCAAAGCCTTGGCCATCCGGGGTAGCGTGAACGCCATGACGGTGTCGATATAAAGTAAGGACTGCGCCTTTACGTTAGGGTTGGTCTCGTTGGCCGACAAGGGGTCGGTTGGATCCCACCAATCCCAAGGATTGGAGTTGACGCGGAAGGGTAGGGTCGCAACGGGCGGAACCATGTTGAACGTGAACAAGTTGTCTTGGTTGCCAATGTTGTAGGCATTCGTGCGCGCAATTACCGAGTAGGCATCGTTCATTGTGGAACCAGCAAGCACCGTGTTGTTGCCAAAAGTATTGGCCATCTTCACGGCGGTGTGGCTGCCTGCAACCTCTACTACTGGGAAGAATGCACCAGCAACTGGGACGTTCACCATCCCACGGTAGTAGGGGGCATAAAAGTCGTAGCGGCTGTGGAAGCTTACCACTGGAGCGTCGCCTTGAGCCATCCAAGCGGAATCCCCAAGGGCTCCGCCAAGGTTGACCACCATGTTGACGTTGTGGGGAACTCCTTTGTAGAGCTCGATGTTGCGTCCAGGCTGGGTTTGATCCACCAATGGAAGACCCGTTACCGGATGCGCTCCAATAATCACGGCCTTGCCGCCGTAACCGTTCCAGTCTCCGACACGGGCAGTGTCAATGTAGGGGGTTCCTGCAGTAACCGCGGTACCAAAAATTCCGGTACCGGGATCCTGGTACTTGAACTTATTGGGGCCAGCCACCTCGGGGTAGCTGCTTAGGGTTGCGTAGGCAAGGGTGATGTAGCCCCCTGAACCGGCTCCAACCAGCGAAATCGCGCTGGGGTCAATTCGGTAGGGATCGCCTTGAGCCAGCTTTGAAGCACGCACAGCGCGAACGCATACTTTGGCATCCTGCACCGCACTGTACACCGCCAAAAGATTGGTTCCGCGGCGAAGGTCAAGGTTGGTCGAGTTGGCCAACCAGCCCAAACGGTAGCTTGCCGATAACACAACGTAACCGCGACGAGCAAAACGCTTGGCAAGGTCTACCACGGCAGAGTCCTTGCGGTCTCCTAGGGGTGAGGCTAAGCCCTTGGGCAAAAAGGAACCGGTATGGAAAATAATGACAACCGGGCGAGACGCCGTTTGATCGATTGCCGTGTCGGGCATGTACACGTCAGCATACATGGGAATCACCATTGGACCGCCCATTGTTGCCGGCACATACTGGCTAAAATTGTAACCGTAGGGTACGTTGGGCACCACGGTAATTTGAGAATTGGTAAAGACTTCGTCGAGGTAACGCTGCTGCGCTGACGCCGTGAAAGCCATAAAAGCCAGTGCCATCGTGGCAAATAGACCTTTTGAGTAGTTTTTAATCATAAATTTTTTATTTATTAGACTTGGAAATTACAACAATTTTTTAGGTATTGGGCATATCCCAGACCAGGGAGAGGTAGGACAGCCTGCCCACGGCAGGTCCGCCATAAACCTGAACCACCGGCCTGTTGAGCAGGTTGCTGGAGCCCAGCTTCAGAAGCCAGTGCTGGTCGGGGGAGGCCCAAGAAACCTGAGCATCAACCAAACTGTAGCTCGGGATTCGCCCGGTGAACTGCGGCGAGCCTTCAAACAAAAAGCCCTCCACCCACTTGTACGAAGCCATGAATCCGCTTCTGCCCTTGCCCAACCTCCAGTTGAGGTCTCGGCCCGCAAACGAAACGTTGTACTTGTGCTCTGGGGTATTATAAGCCGGAATAATCGGGTCGTCTTCGCCCGAATTCAAAACGTTCCACGTGTAGTTGGCCGCAAGGGTGTAGCGCGAGAAATAATAGTTTGAGCCAATGCTGAATCCTTGAGTAGTAACCTGCTGCGTGGCATTGGATGCTATGCGGTATGCCTGCACCCCGCGGAGCCGGTCGGCCGCGCTGCCCCCTGGATCGTCCTCGATGCGGAGTCCGAGGTGGTAGCCAATAAAGTCAGAATACCAGCTGTAGTAGTAGGTGGCGTCCATGTAGAGGCGCTCCCACCAGGTGCTCCGGTAGCCCAGCTCAATATTGCGCACCTGCTCAGGGCGGACCGCGTCTCGAGAGTAGTACTGCCAAACCCAGTTTGCCCGGTCCTGGGGCCCTGCTTTGAGGAAGTTGCTCACGTCGTCTATCGTTACCAAGGAATCGTAGCCGTTGAGGTTGCCCAGCAGCAGTGCGCGCCCAACGTTGTAGTAGAGGTACTGGTCTTGCAGGGTCGGGTTGCGCACCGCCGAGGAGAAGCCTAGGCGCCAGACCGTGCGCTCGTTGGGCCGATAAACGAGAGAAGCCGCGGGCGAAAAAAGCCAGTTGAAATTTTGGTTCTTGTCTGCGCGGGCGGTGGCATTGACCGTCAGCTTGTCGCTAAACTCCCGACTGAAGCCTCCATACAAACCCACTTCGGCCACCCGAAGCACGCGGCCGTTGGTGTCGCTAAAAAGCGTTCCGCGCGAATTGGGCCGGTACTGCCTGAGGCTGGCTCCCCCGGTAATGCGTCCGCCCGCAAAATCAAAGGAACGCTGGCCGTGCAGGTGCGCCAGGGAGGAACGGTCCCAAAACTGCGAGCCCCCCTCGGTAAAAGGCCTAGTGATAATCGACTGCTTGAGGGCCTCAAAGGCTGCAGAACCCGGAATGAGCATGCTGTCGGCATCGTAGGCCATGTCCATAATGTTGCGGTTGCTGCGGTGCAGGGAGTCAAAAATCCCCGGATTGGCCGCCCACAAGGCCGCTATGGCGGCATTAAAATCGGCACTCGGCAGGGACTCGCTTGGGTACCCCGGCAGGCCCCGAACCACCGGCTTTTGCAAAAAAGACCAAAAGGAACGGTACTGGTTGGCCCAAAATCCGTCGTTGAGCACGGAATCCTGCATGCGAAGGGCCGTGAAGTAGGCGTCGTAGGTTTTGCCCGCATCTTCATGGGTCGTGTAGGCCCGCACAAACCAGTCTTCGTCTTTGCGCAGCTCCAGGCGGTTTTGAAGAAACTGTATACCCCTAAGGCTAAACCGGTTATCGCCCTGGTACACCGTCGTACCCGTTCCGTAGTTCAGGGCATAAATCCCCTCGACTCCGCCCTTGCTGCGGTAGTGCACCGAGGTGCTCATTTTTAGGATTTCGGTGTTGTAGTCCACCAGCTCCGATTCTTCAATGCCGCGGCGGTGGTAGTTGCCAATGCCCGCATAGGTTTTGACGTCTCCCCCGTGGTCGTAGGTCATTTCGTCTCCGTAGCGGTTCACGGCATCGTAGCCGCCGGGGTTGTCTATGGCGGACTCTGAATCATCGGTCGGATTCATATTGGTCGCCTCCCAATCGTCAGCCCTGAGGGCAAAGAGGTTGATTTTGTAAGCCCAGCTGGCGCTGCCGTCGGCCCGCTTAAAGGCCTCTGCATGGCGGAACCCAAATTCCGCCAAGCGGCGCTCGCCCCCCTTGAACTGCACCGAAGTGCCCTGAAATCGGTAGGGGTCTTTAGTAGTCATAGCGATGACGCCGTTGAATGCCGAGGGGCCGTAGAGCGCGCCTACCGCGCCCGAAATCACGTCAACCTGCTGCACGTCGAGCTCTGAGGCGCCCAAAAAGTTCCCCAAGGAAAAGTTCAAACCGGGCGCCTGGTTATCAACGCCGTCGATGACCTGCAGGCTCCGTACCGGGCTGGTGCTGTTGAATCCGCGCGTGTTAATGATTTTAAATCCGATGCTGGCCGAGGTGAGGTCGACGCCCTTCATGCTGCCGAGCGCTTCATAAAAGTTGGGCGCGGGCGCCTCCTTCATGCTGGCCAAATCCAGTGCTTCGACCGTCAGCGGAGCCTGCTTTTGCTTTTCAGAAATTTTTGAAGCCACAATTTGTGCCTCGGCGAGTTCCACCGACGAAGCGTTGAGTTTAATACTGAGCGGGTCCGAGTTCCGCACCTCGCCTCGGTAGGTGTTAAAACCAAAGGCCTCCACGGCAATGGTAGTGGGAAGGCGCAGGCCCTGAACGACAAATTTGCCGTCGGAGTCCGTTACCGCCTTAGTTGAGCCCAGGGTAACGACCGCCGAAGGCACGGCCTCCCGAGTTTTGGCGTCGGTCACGGTTCCGGTAATGCGGGCGGTTTGCGCATAGATTGGTAGGACGAGCACTAAGCTCAGCAAGCCAAGGATGCGGGCAACTATCTTCATAAAGGGGCGTTTAGGTCCGTGAAAAGTACGGATTTTCGAAACACTACGGGAACGGTACCGTCCATCGTCCGCTCGCTACCCGGGCGTGAAAGGCCTCGGCGAGGTGCGCCGTAAGGGGTCCGCCCTGGCCGCTGCCAATTCGGCGTCCGTCCACCTCGACCACGGGGGTGAGTTCGCCCATGGTTCCGGTGCCAAAGGCCTCGTCGGCCGTGTAAAGCTCGGTCAGCGACAGGTCGCGTTCTTGGGTCGGAATCCCCAACTCGCGCCCCAGCTCCAGCACGATTCCGCGCGTAATTCCAGGCAGGCAGTTGGTTGCGTGCGGCGTGAGCAGATGGCCGCCCCGCAGCATGAAGATGTTGGTTCCGTTCATCTCAGCGACAAATCCGCGCTCGTCGAGCATCAGAGCATCATCAGCCCCCGCCACATTGGCCTGAATTTTTGCCAAGATGTTGTTGATGAGGTTGTTGTGGTGAATTTTGGAGTCGACAAACTGCGGACTGTTGCGGCGAATTGCCGAGGTCACGATGCGCACTCCGACGGCATTGTCGTAGACCGGCTTCTTCCATTCCGCCAGCACGATGAGGGTGCAGCCCTTTTGGTTGAGGCGCGGATCCATGCCTGAGGTAATCTTCTCTCCGCGGCTAAGCGTGAGGCGAATGTGGCTGTCGCCGCGCATGCCATTCGCTTCAAGCGTTTGGTAGATGGCGGAGCGGACTTCATCCCTCGTCGGAACGTTCGCAAACGCCATGGCGTGGGCCGAGGCAAAGAGCCGGTCAAGGTGGTAGTCAAGGGCAAAAATTCCGTTGGCATAGACGCGAAGGCCCTCCCAAACCGCATCACCCCCTTGAACGGAGGAATCAAATACGCTCACTTTTGCCTGTTCACGAGGCCAGAGGCGGTCGCCGACCCAGACCTGCAGGTTGGCATTTTGGGGATTAAACGTTTGGAGCATTTAAAGCGAATTTAGTCAATGGGATGCGCCTGGTTGGCCAAGCGTGCGTAAAGGGGGGCCACCTCTTCGGCCAAAGCCTCGAGTCGGTCGGCCATGCGGGGCGGTTCTGCGGCGGGTAGGGCAAATCCGCTGGATTGATGTACCTGGGCGTACCAGTGCGGAGCCCAGACTCCGTCGTAGGCTTTGGGTCCCGACGGCCACGAAAGTTGTTCCGATCGAAATTCAAGGTCCAAGGCAGCGCACAGGGCGCGAAAGCCCCGCTCTGGATTGGCTAATAAGCCGTCGGAATCCACCACCACGTAATGGGAACCCAAGGTTTGCAGCTTGGCCAGGGCCTCGAGTTGTTCGTGCAGCGCCACATCGCGGAGTTGTACGTCTGCGACCACCTTGGCAAACGAGGCAATCACCTTGCGGGGGCTGCGGATCCACAAAATATGCTTCCAGGTGGCAGCCGGCGTCAGGTCCAATCCGTCCATGTGGTGAGCCATGTTTTTGATGTACACCGGTTGTCGGTGCGCCTCGAGCTGCGCCCAAACCTCGTCGGGGCGCAAAGGCTGGCTGGCCAAAACGTCCGCCCTGCCGGGATGGTCAGCTCCCGTCCGCGCCAAGTAGGCTGAGTAAAAGGGCTCGTCGACCACGGACCAGCCCGGCCGCTGGGCAAAGCTGTACATCAAGGCGGTAGATACGTTTCTGGGACCCGAAATGGCGTGAACAACATCCATAGCAAACGAATGTACGCGTTGCCCCCGGATTTCTAGTCTGCCCTACCTTACCACCAGAAACCAAACCAGAACCATGAACACCCATCACCTTTTCACGACTGCCGCCACCTTTGCTGTGGTTGCCCTTCTTGCCGCTTGCGGAACCGCCAAAACCCAATCCGAAATCAATTTGAGCGCAGCCCAAGCCAAATACCCGGGCTACGGCATGTCCGCCTTCACGGCCGGGCAGAACCTATACACTGCAAACTGCGGCCGCTGCCACCCCGCTTATACGCCCAACTCGCACACCGAAGAACAGTGGGCAAAATGGGTTCCGAAAATGGTTACTATGGCAAACAAAAATGCCAAAACCGTCGTGATTGACGAGCCTGGCCAGGAGTTAATCCTCAAGTTTTTGTACGCCGCGTCGCACTGACGCAACTGCCCTCAACTCGCCTGGGGTCCGCCCTTGCGGAAGGCCCAGTACGACGTCATTAAAATTCCTAGAATGATCAATGGAAAAAACGTCTCGGGCACAAGTCCATCCACGCTGTAGTGACTGAACATTGCTGCGGTGAGTGAAAAAGTAAAGCCGGCATAGGCCCACTCTTTGACCACTTTGGGCACGAACGGGACCACGAGGGCAATCGCCCCAAGCACCTTCATCACATTCAGAAACACTCTGAAGTAGTCTGGATAGCCAAGATGCATGATCCCTGCCTTAGCCATTTCGGTATGGCCGGTGAGTGCTGGCATTAGGCCTTCAAATAAAAAGATGATGCCGGTGGCAATCCAGAAAGTGAGTCGTGTTTTGTTCATGGTTTGAGCCATTTATTTAGCCAATCGAAAAATTCGTGCTGCCAGACCAGTGCGTTTTGAGGGCTGCCCACCCAATGGCCCTCCTCAGGAAAGTACAAAAAGCGCGACGGGATTCCGCGCAACTGGGCTGCTTGGTAGGCCTCCATGCCCTGGTTCAAGGGCACGCGGAAGTCATTGCCTCCGTGAATCACCAGTAAGGGGGCTGTCCATTTATCCACGTGGTTTTTGGGATTGAATTCGCCGTAGGACTTGGGCTGGGGCTTGGCCCAGTAGGGGCCGCCCAGGTCGTAGTTGGCAAAAAATAGCTCCTCGGTAGAACCGTACCAGCTCTCCATGTTAAAAAGTCCGCAATGCGAAATCAATGCCTTAAACCGGCCCTCGTGAATGCCCGCGAGCTGGAACACGCTGTAACCGCCGTAGCTCGCGCCCACGGCTCCAAGGCGATTTTTATCAACAAATGGCTCTGCGGCCACCGCATCAATGGCCGAGAGGTAGTCCTTCATGGCCTGCCCGCCCCAATCGCCGGAGATTTGCTCGTTCCACTCGCGGCCAAAGCCCGGAACTCCGCGGCGGTTTGGCGCAACCACCACATAGCCCTGGGACGCCATCAGCTGAAAGTTCCATCGAAAGCTGTAGAATGCGCTAACGGTTCCCTGCGGACCGCCCTGGCAGTAAAGCAGTGCGGGATATTTTTTAGCCGGGTCAAAATTGGGCGGATAAAACACCCACGTCAGCATTTTTTTGCCGTCGCTGGTGGGAATCCAGCGCTTCTCCACCCGTCCGCGCGAAATTTTGGCGTAGTCGGCATCGTTCACCTTGGTCAGGGCAGTCGCTCCCTTGCTGCCCAGCGTATACAGTTCGTTGGCCTGATTCTGATCCATGCGCTCAGCTACTAGTGTTTTGCCCGCGAAATCAAAGGCGCCGTAGTCGTAGTCGCCCGAAGTCAGGTTGACGGCACTGGCCTTTGCTCCTTTTAAGTCGATGCGAACCAATTGGTTAGAGGCCTCCTGTATCGAATTCACGACAAGGCTTGTTGGGCTTAACCATTTTAGATCATTGACGTACTCGCCGGCTGCGTCAATGCGCTGGGGTTGGGCTCCAGCCACAGTCATGTCGAGCAGGTGAAGCTGCTTAACGTCAGACTCGTAGCCGTCGGTGGGCATAGCCCAAAAAGCCAAAGTGCGGCCGTCGGGCGAAATACGCGGAGATCCGTCGTAGCCGTTTAAGCCCGGGAGTTCGCTCGTCTTCGCGGTGGCCAAATCGTAGCGGTACAGCTTGGAATTGGTGCTCAAAGCAAAGTCTTTGCCCGTCATGAGCTTGGCCGTGTAGACCAGAAAACTTCCGTCGGGGCTTAGGTCAAAAGCCTCGGCTCCGTCAAAGGGAGGCAGGGGCGCATGGCCCCGAACACCCTTTAAAATGTCGGTAAATTCCGTTGCCGGGTTTGGCGCGTCCGGAAAAACCATCGCATAAGCCACGTGGTTGTATTTATAGTCGGTCCAGCTGTCCCAGTGGCGGTACATAAGGTCGTCAAAAACCGCATAATTGGCCTTCGGCTGCTCGGGGCGGCGCTCCAGCGGAGTCTGGTCGAGCTGCTCGCGGGTGATGAAGGCTACCAGCCATTGGCCGCTGGGCAATTCCCTGAGCTTTAGGTCGCCGGCTCCGCCTGGCACATCCAAATGCACCCTGAGGTCGCTGCCGTCGAGTGCTCGAGACTTGAGTTTACCCTGATGAACATAAGCCACACGGGTTCCGCCCTTAACAAAGGTGGCGCCCACTTCTGAGCCCGGTTCGGCGGCCAAGCTGCGCGTTTCGCCTGTTTTGCTGTGAACCAAAAACAGGTCGCGGTTGCCTTTATTGGCGTCCATATCATAGCGGACTACGCCGTAGGCCACCCATCCGCTTTCGTGCGCGTCGTCGAGGCCAACACGCCCCAACTTCCAGAGCAATTCCGGAGTCATGACCTCTTGGGCTGTCGCCAGCGCCGAGGCCAGCGCAAGGCTAAAAAATAGTGTGTGCTTCATGAGTTCAAGGTAGCACAACCTTCGCAGTTGAAGAACTTGGCCCTAGATTTGACCCGAAATCATGGAAGAAACTGCACTCATTACCAACGAAGCCGTGGTCTTCGGACTCCTCATGGCCCTGCTTGGCCTCATTTTTTGGGCCGCAAGTGAAGCTCGATTTAAAAAATTCTTTACCGTCATTCCGGCCCTGCTGCTTTGCTACTTCTTGCCCTCGCTGCTGACCAATACGGGGCTGGTTCCGCGCGAAACCGGAATTTACTTCATCGCGTCGCGCTACCTGCTGCCCGCCTCGCTGGTTTTGCTGACCCTGAGCATCGACCTCAAGGCCGTGTTTGGCCTTGGGCCCAAGGCATTAATCATGTTTTTTACCGCCACGGCAAGCGTCATTATTGGCGGACCCTTGGCTCTTTTGACGGTGTCTTGGATTTCACCCGAAACCGTCGGGGGCGTCGGGCCCGAAGCCGTTTGGCGCGGACTCTCTACCATCGCCGGATCCTGGATCGGTGGCGGGGCCAACCAAGCCGCACTTTATGAAGTATTTAAGCCCAGTGAAGCCCTTTACTCTGCAATGATTACCGTAGATGTGGTGGTCGCCGAAATCTGGATGGCCATCATTCTGCTGGGAGCGAGCAAGTCCGACCGCGTCGACGCTTGGCTCAAGGCCGACAACAGCTCAGTAAAAGAACTTCAAGGGACCATGGACGAATTCCTCAAGCGAACCGCGAAGATTCCCACCCTGGCCGACGCCATGAAGATTCTTGGGCTGGCCTTTGGGGCGGTGGCCCTCAGTCATGCCGCTGGCGACTTTTTGGCACCATGGTTTGCCCAAAATGCCCCCTACACCGCAAACTTCAGCTTTACCAGCGACTTCTTTTGGATCGTAATCATCGCCACAACGTTAGGCCTGCTGCTGTCGTTCACCCCCGCGCGCAACCTCGAGGGCGTAGGCGCAAGCCGTTGGGGATCGGTATTCATCTACATTTTAGTGGGGAGCATCGGCATGAAGATGGACCTCATGGAAGCCTTTAGCCAGCCAGGCCTCATCGCTGTGGGAGCCCTTTGGATGACCATTCACGTGCTCATTTTGGTTCTCGTTGCCCGCCTGATTCGAGCTCCGTTCTTCTTTTTGGCCGTGGGGTCTAAGGCCAACATTGGCGGAGCCGCATCGGCCCCCGTGGCGGCCGCGGCCTTTCACCCGTCCCTGGCTCCGGTCGGGGTGTTGCTCGCGGTCCTGGGATATGCCCTTGGAACCTACGGAGGCTGGGTGTCAGGACTTATCATGTACGCGGTTTCGGGCGACCCAAGCCCGCTCATGCTGCCTTAGTCTGAGCATTTTTTTGTAGGTTTACTGCCGTGAAACAAACTACCGCTCTCTATCGCAAATGGCTGGCATTCGCCATTGTAGGTCTTCTTTTGACCGGATTCGGCCTCTCGCTCTTGGGCGAGGCCATTATTTCAAAAATGAAGAATGAATCCTTCTTCCTTTTGGGCAGTGCTGGGCTTGCCGCATTCAGCGCTGGCCTTAGCTTTTTTGGCCAAGCCATAATCTTTCGCTACCGCCTGCTCAAGGCCAGGGGCCGCGAAGATTTTGCCCGCAAAAGCGCTCCGCAGCGCAACCGCAACCGCAACCGCAAGCGCCCCTCGGGAGGCGGCGGCAATCAGTCCCAAGGCGAGGGCGGCAACCGCAGCGGCGGATTCAAATCGCGATTCGAAGAGTAGGCCTAAGCTTGGAGCCCTGCAAAGTGCTCTAATTTTTAGCAATTCCGCCCCTAAAGCGCGAATTCTGACCTAGATTCACGCTCCCAAACTATGTGTGGAATAACCGGCGTTTACAGCCTCAGCATGACTGCGCAAGCGCGCGAAGCCGCGGTTTCGGCCATGAACGCGGCCCAAACCCACCGCGGGCCTGACGGTTCGCATTGGGCCTCTGTGGGGGCCGTGACACTAGGCCATAATCACCTGAAGATTATGGACTTGAGCGAAGACTCCAACCAGCCCTACCTCTTTGAGCATCTGTCCATGGTCTTCAACGGCGAGGTCTATAACTACCTTGAACTTCGACGCGAACTGCAGCAGCTGGGCTATTCTTTTGAAACCAGCAGCGACACCGAAGTCATCCTCAAGAGCTACCACTGCTGGGGCGAGGCCAGCGTAGCGCGCTTTGTGGGCATGTGGGCCTTAGCAATATGGGACGACCGCAAAAACCAACTCTTTTGCTCCAGGGATCGCTTTGGAATCAAGCCCTTTGTCTACCAAAAACAGCCCGACGGAACGTTCTCTTTTGCGTCGGAGATCAAGGCACTCAAAAAGAGTCCGGGCTTTGCCAAAAAACTCAATGTGGACCAAGCCAACCTGGGCCTGGGCTTGGGCTGGGTCGGCTGCGGAACCGAAACCTACTACCAAGGGATAGAGTCCCTCTCGCCCGCCCATAACCT
>JBEEMM010000005.1:0-22447 GCA_041192685.1 Bacteroidota bacterium
ATTACCATCTTGGGCGCTGGCTTGCTTTCTATGCCCGAAATGTCGACGCATCCGCGCGGACTAGGGGCTATGGATGCTTTTTTTACCAGTATTTCTGCAGTCTGCGTTACCGGACTCAGCACCTTTGACGTCTCCACGGTCCTCACCCTCAAGGGTCAGATTGTTTTGATGGTTTTAATTCAGCTGGGCGGGCTGAACTTCATCACCTTTACCGCCATTTTTGCCCTTCTGGCAAACCCAGGAGTGGGCACCCGATTCAAGAACATTTTGCGGGCCAACTACTCCGTGGACTCCCTTGAAACCAGCGTGCTGCTCACGGGCCAAATAATTCGATTCAGTTTGCTTTTTGAATTAGTTTCTGCGGTATTGCTGTTTTTCACCTGGGGATCCAAGACATTTTCTAGCCTTAACGAGCAGATTTTTTATTCCCTATTTCACGCGATCAGTGCATTCAACAACGCAGGATTTTCGCTTTTTCCGGGCGGTCTCGCCGACGCATCCCTCGGAACCAACATTCCCTTAGGACTTGTAATTGCCGCCACCATCATTCTGGGCAGCTTGGGATTTAGTCCGATTTCGGAACTGTTCTCCCGCCAGGCATTGCAAAACAGGCGAAGGCGGCCCTGGGTTCACTTCACGGTCAATACCAAAATAGCCGTTTATGCCACCCTGGTCCTCTTGCCGGTCGGCACCGTGTTTTTTTACCTCCTCGAGGTGAATTCCGTCTTGCTCACCATGCCCGAGGGAGTTCAATGGTTTCACGCGTTTTTCTCTTCAGTTACGGCACGTACCGCTGGCTTCAACACCATTGATTTTGGGGCAGTTGGACTGCCAACCTTGCTGCTCATGATGCTCCTTATGTTTATTGGCGGATCCTCGGGTTCAACGGCGGGCGGAGTAAAAACGAGCACCTTCACCTTGGTATTTTTAAATGCCTTAAATACCATAAGAGGGCGCAAAAGGGTTGAATTATACCGTCAAACCATATCGCCGGAATTGCTGAATCTCGCACTGAGTGCCTTTTTGTTCACCGCCTCGTCGATACTGCTAGGAATTTTTGTTTTGAGCATCACGGACGGCCATCTTGGCCTAGCTCGAATCGCCTTTGAAGAATTCTCCGCATTCTGCACCGTTGGACTCTCCACGGGGATCACGCCTCAAATAAGCGACGCAGGTAAAATTGTGCTTATGGTGTCGATGCTGGTCGGTCGAATTGGAACCGTAACCCTCGCTTTTGCGTTGACCGTTAGACGCAAGGACTCCCAAGAATACCGATACCCCAAAGCAAGTGTACAAATAGGATAATGAGTGAGGTAAAACCCTACCGCCCCGAAGGCTCCAAAAAGGAACAGGTCGCAGCAATGTTTAACGCGATTTCACCGAAATACGATGCTCTTAACCGAATTCTTTCGGCCGGAATCGATCAGAGCTGGCGACGCAAAACCCTGCGCGAAATCCGCGCCACCGGGGCCCTTAATGTGCTCGACGTAGCCACGGGTACGGCAGATCTTGCCCTTGCCTTGGCCAAGGGAATTCCTGGGTCCAAAGTGGTTGGCGTGGATATTTCATCGGGGATGCTCGAGGTTGGCCGTAGCAAGGTCCGCGCTAAAGACCTAGAAGGTAGGGTTCGCCTAGACCTTGGCGACGGGGAGCAATTGCCCTATGAGGAGTCCAGCTTTGGTGCGGTCACGATTGCCTTTGGCGTGAGAAACTTTGAAAACCTCGAACAGGGCCTGCGCGATATGCGCCGCGTCCTTGAGCCCGGAGGCACCCTTGCGGTACTGGAATTTTCGCAACCAACCGCGTGGCCCCTTCGCAGCCTCTACCTGTTTTACTTTAAAAACATTCTGCCGCGCATTGGCCGTATGGTTTCTAAAGATGCTTCGGCCTACACCTACCTGCCCAACAGCGTGCAGGCATTTCCCTACGGCGAAGCCTTTGCTGCCAAACTCCGCGAGGCTGGATTTAAATCCGTGCGCGTTCGTCCGCTGACTTTTGGTGTTGCAAGTTTATACTTGGCCATAAAATAGAACGCCACTCCACGCGTTAGAAAGCCATGCGACTGCTCGCCCTACTTCTTACTGCCGCATCGGTTTCGGCCTGGGGCCAGTCCCTAAACCTGCCGCGCTTTGATCAAAAGCCGCTGCACTTTGGTTTTTTTCTCGGAATCAGCCAGCTCGACTTTGCCGTGCAGCAGAACCCCAACTGGCCCGAGGGCATCTACCATGTGGTGCCGCAGTCCGCGCCGGGATACTTGGTCGGAATCATCTCTGACTTCCAGCTCGGATCTGCCCTGAACCTGCGCTTTAACCCAACCTACCTAGCCGGGGAACGAACCCTTCTTATTGACGGAATCGACCGATCAACCGGCCTGCGCGATTGGTACACCCGGCGGGTTGAGTCCTCCCTAGTCCGCCTCACGGCAGAGCTCAAATGGAAGTCTGAGCGCATTGGCAACCATCGATGGTTTGTGCTGGGGGCCCTTCACCAGAGCATTGACCTGGGCAGCAAGGCCAAGGTGGTGGACGATCGCTTGTTTAAGCTGCAGCCCATTGACTACGGCTTTGACTTGGCCCTGGGCACCGACCTCTATTTTGAGTTTTTTAAGCTGTCGCCGCAGCTGCGCTGGAGCTTTGGACTTTCAAACCTGGGGGTAAGCGACGGAACGAAGCTTTCGGAGTCCCTCCCGGTGGTGCGCCACCGCAGTCAAGACTACGTTTTTACCTTCGAGTAGACCCCTGCCTAGCGGTGAGCCTCGTAGAGCAGCATGCTTGCTGCCGTCGCTACATTGAGGCTGTCGGTTTTGCTCCCTGAGGCGCGCGCAATGGTCGCGACTGCCGTAGCGGCGTTTTGCCATGCTTGCGACGGACCCTGCCCTTCGTTCGATACCACCAAGGCCGCGTTGGGCGACCAATTAATGCTTGAAGGTGCCGTTCCGTTGAGGTCGGCAACAATGATGGGGCGCCCCTGAGCGTGCAGAAGTTCTATGGCCTCGGATTCGCTCGCATAGCGAACGGGCACCCGGGCAAGGGATCCCATGCTGGCTTGAACCGTCTTGGGGTTGCCTAGATCAACGCTTCCGCTGAGGTGAAGTAGGTACGAAAGGCCAAACCAATCGGCCATGCGAAGCAGCGTCCCGGCGTTCCCTGGGTCCTGAATGCGGTCGAGGACCAAAACCATTCCGCCCCCTCGCTCGGGAAGCTCTTTGCTGGCAAAAACCGCTAAAGAGTCCGGGGGGCTGTCTAGGGACGAAACCTCGCGCAGGTCGCGGGCAGTAACTTCAAGACAGTTCGGGCCCAAGGAATCCCCGGTGGTAGCTAGAAGCAAGGGCTCCCAGCCGCTTGATAAAAATTCAGCGATTGCCTTGCGGCCCTCCACTACGATTGCTTGGTGGTTTTCGCGGCCTTTGCGATGCTGTAGTTCGCGCAGCCATTTGCGTTCGGCGTTAGTCCATGACATAAGAGGTCAAAGGTAGGCACTACCTTTGGGGGCATGATTGCTCCCTCGATACTTTCGGCCGACTTTGCCAACCTAGAGCGCGACCTGCGCATGATCAACGCCTCTGATGCGGCATGGATTCACGTGGACATTATGGACGGCGTTTTTGTTCCCAACCTGAGTTTTGGACTGCCTGTCACCGAGGCAATCAAGCGCCACGCCAAGAAACCGCTCGACGTTCACCTTATGATCGTTCAGCCCGAGCGCTATATCGAAGCATTCCACAAAGCCGGAGCCGACGTGCTCACGGTGCACTACGAGGCGAGCACCCACCTGCACCGCAGCCTGCAGCAGATCCGCGCGCTGGGAATGAAGGCTGGAGTTGCCCTGAATCCCCATAGCCCTGTGGACCTTTTGACAGACCTGCTGGGAGACCTTGACCTGGTCTGCCTGATGAGCGTAAATCCTGGATTTGGCGGCCAGGCATTCATTCCCCAAACCTTCGCCAAGGTGGAGCGTCTAAGGCGCATGCTTGACGACGCCGGGTCTAAAGCCCTAATCGAAATTGACGGAGGCGTGAGCCTTCACAATGCCTCGGACCTCAAAAAAGCAGGAGCCGACGTGCTCGTGGCAGGCAATGCCGTGTTCAAGGCGCTTGACCCGGTGGATACCATCCGCCAACTCAATGAGGCATAAAGGAATTATAATCCTTTCTGCGGCGCTTTTGGTCGCCTGCAACCCCCAGCGCTGGCTTCCCGAAGGGCAGGTCTGGCTTCGCAAAATTGAACTTACCGAGAAGGGAAGCGTCCGCACCGAAGACAAGTACCTTGAACTGATTCAGTTGCGCACCAACATTAGGGTCGCGGGAACCTACCCTTATGCCGCCCTCTACCAGCGTGGCAGTCGAAATCCAGACTCCAAACGCGGACGATGGCTGCAAAAAATTGGGGAGCCCCTAGCGGTCCTCGACACTGCCCTGGCATCAGAAACCGTCATGCAGCTCGAGCGCAAGCTTCGCCAAGAAGGCTACTTTTTTGCCACTGCGCAGTACCGGCTGCGGTCGGGTCCGCGCGGAAGCGTTTTGCAGTTTGATATGGATCGAGGTCAGGCCACTAAACTTGGCCTAATGCAGCCCGAAATTTATGCCCCCGCGGTACAGAATCAGCTCGAATTCCTGCAGTTGGGGAGCCTCTTGGTCCCGGGAATGAGGCTCTCTCGGGATATGCTGGAATCCGAGCGAAGGCGCATCGCAGACTACTTGAAGGAACATGGTTTTTTTACCGTCGGGCCCGATGCAGTAGGCTTTGACCTCGATACCCTAGGGCATCCCTACCGAGCCGACGGCTACTGGATGGTGCAGGACTGGACTCGAGACGGCGAATTCGGCCCCGAGGTTTTGCCTCATACGCCTTGGCACCTGGGGAGGGTCCGCCTCGCAGACTCCCTAAACTACGGGCTCAGCGCGGCCGGCATTCGCAGGCTCCACCTGCCCCAGTCGGGATCCCTGTACCGCGCATCCGAAATGGCGCAAAGCCAAGATTGGCTTCGCCGGCTCGATGCCTTTCAAAACCAACAGTGGAGGCTGAGTCCGCGCAACGACAGCCTCGACGCAGAGCTGGTACTGCAGCCCGCGCCTCAAATCGGACTGCTATGGGAGGCCGAAGGCACCAATACCTCGGGCATTTATGGCCTTCAAACTGCCCTGGAATTGCGCGACCGAAATCCCTTTGGAGGCCTCGAGGCACTGAGCGGCAAACTCGCAGGCGGAATGGGTGTTGCCGTGGGCGACACGAGCCAAATCTTCAGAACCTACTTCTACGAACTCGGCCTTCAGCTCGAGGTGCCTGACTTGTTTGGGCTTCCGCAGGTGCAGCGACGGTTGGCACGGAGCAGCGCAAACCTCTCGATTGGCCGGCAGTTCCGGCGCGAGTTTGACCGAATCGCCATCAACGGCGAACTCCGCTACCATTGGGAGGCCGACAGCAAAACCACCTGGGACGTGAAGCCCATTTCGGCAAGTTTTATTGGCCTGCTCGGAATCGATTCCACCTTTTATGCCGCCCTGGCCAATAAAGCTGGCTTTCAAAATGTATTCATAATTGGCCCAAGTTTAAATATCAAGCATCCGGCCTTTAGCGACGGACGCTGGTCTCGGCGCAGCGAATGGTCTTTTGAAAGTTCCGGCATTGCCACAGACCTAGCCTACTATGCCCTGCTGGGCAGAAGAGCCGAACCCAATAAGGTGGCAGGCGTTCCCTATGCGCACTACCTGCGGGCTGAGGCAGACTACCGCTGGCGTTTTAGGGGGCGGCAGCGCCGAGAGGGGGCCATTAGGCTGCAGGGCGGATACCTTCATGCCCTGGCCAACAGTCCGGGCCTGCCGCCTTTTGAGCGGGCCTTTTATGCGGGGGGCTCGAATGATCTGCGCTCCTGGATCAACTTTAGAATTGGTCCTGGTGCCTTGCCCAAAGCGGTTTTTGACTCCACCGGTTTTTTAGGGGCCGGAACCATTAAACTTCTCGCTCAGGCAGAATGGCGATTTCCTATTATCGGTTCAACCTTTGGCGCCCTGTTTGTGGATGCTGGCAACGTCTGGCTCACGGCGGCAAACGCCCGATCGGCCCAGTGGAATCTGATGTCTGACCCAGAACTGTTTAAAGCGGTTGCCTTTAATCCCCTGCGGTTGCCCGAGCAAACGGCATTGGGGGCGGGATTTGGACTGCGCTACGACTTTGATTTTTTCATTGCGCGAGCGGACTGGGGCCTGCAGGTGTACGATCCGCGCCGGCTTTCAATAGGCGAGGCATGGTGGACCCCAACCCAGGCGCTGCGGCGCAGTGCCCTTCAAATTGCCATCGGACTGCCCTTTTGACGAAGCCATTTTTTGCGAAAGTTGCCAACAGAGTCGGCAGAAAGGTCATTTTTTTGCTAGGTTTGCACTTTGTCTCCTTTAATTAGATTTTTATGGCATCCGACCGCATCGCTAGCCTTCTCGGCAATCAAGCCGACTACCTTTTGCAGCATGAGTGCACGAAGGTTCGCCGGGGAGACATTCACCTCCCCTCGCCCAACTTTGTAGACGACTACTTCGGCCCCAGCAACCGCAACAATCCTACCCTTCGAGCCCTTTCTACGCTTTACGGCTCCGGTCGCTTGGGCAATTCAGGGTATATGAGCATTTTACCCGTTGACCAAGGAGTGGAGCACAGTGCAGGCGCAAGCTTTGCCCCCAACCCCATCTACTTTGACCCAGAGAACATTGTCAAGCTTGCCATGGAATCCGAGTGCAACGCAGTAGCGTCAACCTTTGGTGGTTTGGCCATGCTCAGCCGCAAGTATGCCCACAAGATTCCGTTTTTGGTTAAAATCAACCACAACGAGTTTTTATCGATGCCCAACCAATTCGACCAAACCATGTACGGAAGCGTTGAAGACGCATGGAACATGGGTGCAGTAGCGGTCGGAGCCACGGTTTATTTTGGAGCAGAAGAGTCGCGCCGCCAACTTCTTGAGGTAGCCGAAGCCTTTGAACGCGCCCGAGAACTGGGCATGGCCACCGTGCTTTGGACCTACACCCGCAATGCGGGATTTAAGCAAGACGGCGTAGACTACCACAGCTCTGCCGACCTCACCGGTCAGGCCATTCACCTTGGCGTGACCATTCAGGCTGATATTATAAAGCAAAAGCTTCCCACGAACAACGGCGGCTACAATGCTACCAAGCACGGCAAAACCCACCCAAAGGTTTACACGGACCTGAGCAGCGACCACCCCATCGATTTGACCCGGTACCAGGTTTTGAATTGCTACGCAGGCCGCGTAGGTCTCATTAATTCGGGCGGAGAGTCCAAGGGTGCCAGCGACCTGTCAGAAGCCGTAGCCACTGCCGTCATCAACAAACGCGCAGGCGGGCAAGGGCTAATCTTAGGACGCAAGGCATTTCAGCGCCCTATGAAGGAAGGCATTGACTTGCTTCGTACCATTCAGGACGTTTATTTGGATTCGTCGATTTCGATCGCCTAACCGAGCAGCTCATGCCTTAATGGTTTCAACGCAAGGGAGAGTCGATCACGACTCCGACCGAAGAAAAGAAGGATAGCCCCGACGGACTGTGGCACCTTTGCCCAAAATGCAAGGTTATGGTCGACACGGAGGAGCACAAGGCCAAGCTTTGGGTTTGTGGCAATTGTGGGCACCACAATCCCATCGATGCAGCCGAATACTTCAGCTTTCTCTTTGACGGCGGACAATTTGTGGAACTCGACGCCAACATTGCCTCCGCAGACCCGTTAAATTTTGTGGATACCAAGGCCTATTCCGACAGGCTGAAGGCGACCCGAGCCAAGACCGGCCTAACCGATGCCCTTACCAGCGGCACGGGTGCTCTCGACGGCATAAATGTTACCATTGCCGCCATGAACTTTAAGTTCATCGGGGGCTCTATGGGTTCTGTGGTGGGTGAGAAAATTGCTCGCGCGATCGACCACGCCCGACTGAACAAGCAGCCCTTTATCATGATCAGCAAATCGGGCGGAGCCCGCATGATGGAAGCGGCCTACTCCCTGATGCAGATGGTGAAAACGTCGGCGAAACTTGCCCAGCTCGATGAAGCGGGCCTTCCCTATGCCTCGGTGCTGACGGACCCCACTACCGGAGGCGTGACGGCATCCTATGCCATGCTCGGAGATATTCACATTGCCGAACCCGGTGCCCTTATTGGTTTTGCTGGCCCTCGGGTGGTGAAGGAGACCATCGGAAAAGACCTTCCGGAAGGATTCCAGACCGCGGAATTTTTGCTGGAACACGGCTTTGTCGACCAAATTTCGGAGCGCGCAAAATTGAAGATGGCCCTCTCTAGTTGGTTAAGGGCCGTGCTCAATGAAGCCCCGCCCCTCGCCTAGCGTCGGGCACTTCGGTATTTTTAGTATCTTTGCCATCCTCGAACGTCGAGGCATATTACAGCACAACCATCGAAATCGATCAAGGCATGTACCTAAATCCTGAAAAGAAGCGTGAGATCTTCTCCGTTCACGGCGAATCTGATAAAGATACCGGAAAGCCTGAAGGCCAAATCGCACTATTTACTTATCGTATTAACCATCTTACGGAGCACTTGAAGAAGAACCGTAAGGATTTTAACACCGAGCGTTCTCTCGTTCGCCTGGTGGGCAAGCGCCGTAGCCTTCTGGACTATTTAAATAGCACAGAAATTAACCGCTACCGTGCAATCATCGAAAAACTCGGCCTACGCAAGTAAGGTCGTCCTCGTACGATGTCTACGCTAAGGCAATCCCAAAAAGGTTGCCTTTTGCTGTTCCTAAACGAGACCCCATTAATTCGCAATTGAGAAAATGAAAGCTCCCCTGCCCGTAATCCAAGAGATTACACTCCCCGATGGTCGTACCATCACTCTAGAAACTGGCCGCATGGCCCGTCAGGCCGACGGTTCGGTCTTAGTCCGCTGCGGCGGCACTGCCCTTTTAGCTACGGTTGTAGCAGCTCCCGAAGCGCGCGAAGGCGTGGACTTCATGCCCCTAACGGTGGAGTACAAAGAGAAGTTTGCGTCTGCCGGACGAGTTCCGGGCGGATTCCTAAAGCGCGAAGGCCGCCCAAGCGACCGCGAGATTCTCGTGGCACGTCTGGTTGACCGCGTGCTTCGCCCCCTCTTTCCGGAGGACTACCACGCAGAGACCCAAGTAATCATCACCCTGCTGTCTTTTGACCCAGAGGTAGCCGCCGACAGTCTTGCCGGTCTTGCTGCGTCTGCGGCTTTAGCCGTGAGCGATGTGCCCTTCAAGGGACCCATCTCTGAAGTGCGTGTGGCCCGTGTGAACGGTGAATTTGTAATTAACCCTAGTCCAGCGCAGCTCGAGGAAGCAGACATCGAAATGATGATCGGAGCCTCTAGCGACAGCGTAGTGATGGTCGAAGGTGAAATGAATGAGGTTTCTGAAGGCGAGATGCTCGAAGCGATTCGCGTTGCCCACGATGCTATTAAGGTTCAATGCGCCGCTCAGGTTGCTCTTGCAGCCCACGTAGAAGGAGCAAATCCCAAGCGCACTTACAACCACGAGAGCCACAATCCCGAGCTAAAGAAGCGCGTCCACGACGCCACCTACGCCGGAGCTTTTGAGGTAGCCGGCCGAGCGCTGACCAACAAAGCCGAGCGCAGTGCTGCATTCAAGGCGGTCTTTACCGAGTTCATGGCCACCATGACCGAAGAAGAGAAGACCCAGCATGCTTCACTCGCCAAGGTTTACTACCACGATGTGGAGTACCAAGCAATGCGGAATCAAATTCTTGAGAACGGCAAGCGCCTCGACGGACGATCCACTAACGAAATCCGCCCTATTTGGTGCGAGACTGACGTGCTTCCTGGTCCGCACGGATGTGCCCTGTTCACCCGCGGCGAAACGCAATCGTTTACTACCGTTACGCTTGGAACCGCATTAGACAGCAACCGCATTGACGCCGCCACCTTCATGGGCGACGAGCGCTTTTACCTGCACTACAACTTCCCTCCTTTTTCTACGGGAGAGGCGCGCATGCTCCGAGGAACCAGCCGCCGCGAAATCGGTCATGGCAACCTAGCCCAGCGAGCGCTTAAGAAGATGATTCCGGCTGAGAACGCCTACACGATTCGCATCGTTTCGGATATTCTAGAATCCAACGGTTCCAGCTCAATGGCTACTGTTTGTGCGGGAACGCTCGCACTGATGGACGCCGGTATTCCTATTACGCGTCCGGTTAGCGGAATCGCAATGGGCTTAATCACCAACCCTGAGACCGGCAAGTTTGCCGTACTAAGCGACATTCTTGGCGACGAGGACCACTTGGGAGATATGGACTTTAAGGTTACCGGTACTGCCAATGGTATCACCGCTTGCCAAATGGACATTAAGATTCAAGGTTTGAGTTTTGAGATCATGGAGCAGGCGCTTAACCAAGCCCGCGACGGACGTGCCCACATTCTAGCCAAGATGCTAGAGGCCGTTCCTGCAGTGCGCGTTGAGCTGAAGGCTCACGCTCCTAAAATGGTTCGTCTTGAGATTCCAAAGAACTTTATTGGAGGTGTCATCGGACCCGGCGGTAAAGTCATTCAAGGCATTCAAGCAGAAACGGGAACCACCATTACCATTGAGGAAGTGGGTGACTGTGGCCGCGTAGAAATTAGCGGAATTGACCCTGACGGAATGAGGCGCGCTGAAGAAATTGTGCGCGGAATTTGCTTCATCCCTGAGATTGACAAGATCTACGAAGGAGTAGTTCGCGGCGTTCAAACGTTTGGAGTGTTCGTAGAAATTGGTCGCAATACCGAAGGCCTACTGCACGTTTCAGAAATGGACTGGAAGCGTATTGAGAATCCGTCGGACCTCTACCAAGAGGGAGACCGTGTTCAAGTAAAGCTGCTTAGCGTGGACGACAAGGGCAAGCTTCGCTTGTCTCGTAAGGCACTGCTTGAGAAGCCTGAAGGCTATGTGGAGCGCGAAGAGCGTCCGCGCGAAGACCGAGGACCCCGCGAGCCGAGAGGCGACCGTGGAGACCGTGGCGGACGCGACGGATACCGCGACCGCGGACCCCGCAGCGAGCGCCCTGCTCGTGAGGAGCGTTCTGAGGGTGGCGACAGCGAGGCTTCCCCGTCAGAAGGCGGAGAAAACCGTGAAGACCGTGGCCGCAGCGAGCGCAGCCGTCCCCGAGGCGAGCAGCGTCCTGACCGAGGCGATCGCCCAGCACGCGAAGAGCGTCCTGCACGCGCAGACCGCCCAGCACGAGAAGACCGTCCAGCACGCGAAGACCGCCCAGCACGCGAAGACCGCCCAGCTAGGGACGATCGCCCGCGAGCTGAAGGAAACCGTGGAGGAGGAAACCGTGGAGCCGGTGGACCAAACCGTGGCGGAAGCCGCCCCGGAGGTGCAAACCGTGTGAAGCGCAACGATTCGCCCAAGGAACCAGAACGCAAGGGCTTTTTTAGCTCGCTTTTTGGCAGCCGCAATAAATAATTAAGTCAATTATTCGTTTAATTTTAGCGTTCTAAGAATCCGCCTATGCGTCAGTTAAAGATCACCAAGCAGGTCACCAACCGCGAAACCGCTTCGCTGGACAAATACCTGCAAGAGATTGGTAAGGTTGAGCTCATTACCGCCGATGAGGAGGTGGAGCTTGCCCAGCGAATCAAAGCAGGTGACCAGCGCGCGCTCGAGAAGTTGACCAAGGCCAACCTTAGGTTTGTTGTTTCGGTCTCGAAGCAGTATCAGAATCAAGGCCTTACGCTTCCTGACTTAATCAACGAGGGCAACCTCGGCTTGATTAAGGCGGCTCAAAGGTTTGACGAAACGCGCGGATTTAAGTTTATCTCCTATGCGGTTTGGTGGATTCGCCAATCGATTCTTCAGGCCTTGGCTGAGCAGAGTCGTATTGTGCGTCTTCCGCTCAACAAGATCGGATCCATAAATAAGATCAACAAGGCCTATGCGTCGCTCGAGCAGCAGCACGAGCGTCCGCCCAGTGCCGAAGAAATTGCCACCCGACTCGAAATGAGTGAAATGGACGTGAAGGAGTCCTTGCGCAACAGCGGAAGGCACGTGTCCATGGATGCTCCGCTTGTTGAAGGCGAGGACAGCAACCTCTATGACGTTTTGAATTCGCACGACAGTCCGAATCCTGACGACGACTTGATGGTAGACTCCCTCCGCACGGAGATTGAGCGATCGCTGTCTACCCTGACGCCTCGTGAAGGCGACGTGATTCGACTATACTTCGGACTCAACAGGCAGCACCCTTTGACGCTCGAAGAGATTGGCGAAAAGTTTGACCTGACGCGCGAGCGTGTTCGGCAGATCAAGGAGAAGGCAATTCGTCGTCTTAAGCACGCTACGCGCAGCAAGATTCTTAAGACCTACTTGGGTTAAGACGAAGGCTGTACCTTAGTGGGTATGAAAGCTGCCTCACTGAAATTACTAACCGCAATGGCCCTGGCTGCTGCGGTTTTTTCATGTTCACCCGCCCAGAAAGCCCTTCGCCGCAGCGCCAAGCTCGAAGAGTCCGGCCTGTCCTATGAGGCAACCGTCTCTGCAATTCAGGCTTTAGAATCCAAAAGAAGCAGTGTCAACGCCGCCGCCGAAGTCAAACGCCTGGGCAATCGCGAGGTGGCCATTCAGGTAGCGGAATTTCGCAAACTAAACTCGGCGGGCGAAACAGTAGGTGCCCTGGATGCCTACGTGCGCGCTAAGGATCTTGAGGACCGTGCCAACCGAGCCGGGGTGCTACTGACCGGAACCGCCGAAGCCGCCAGCGAATACGCTAGCGCCCGCGCCGGACACGTAGCCAAACTGCGCCGCGAAGGAGCCTCCGCCCTTACAGCACAGGACTACGACGGAGCCGAACGCCTGCTCACTCAGGCCCTGAAGTACGACCCCGACAACGAAGTACTCCGCGGCGAATGGCGCGAAGCGGTAGCGACGCCGATGTACCAAGAAGGCATTCGACGCCTTCAAAACCGCATGTGGCGCGGGGCCCACGACCAGTTCTCGGCCATGGAGTCCAAGATTGGGATTCCCTACCGAGACAGCCGCGCCCTCATGGATTCGGCCGTGGACGCCGGCCGGGTAACCGTCGGACTGCGTGACGTCATTGCCCCTACTCGCCAAGAGATGAATCTAGCGGTTGGACTCCGCGGCGATCTGTTCAGCCAGGTTCGTGCCTTGAACGACCCCTTCATCGAGTGGGTTGACTGGTCGGAGCAGGCGCGCTTTGCTGCGACGACTCAGCCCGACTACATTATAGAACTTGAAATGACCGACTGGACTGAGGTTCCGGGCACTATGACGCGCTACGAGCGCCAGGGCTACCGCCGCGAGCTGTACGACGTGAAGCAGCCCGACGGCACCACAAAGAAGGAGGAGCGCTTCATCAAGGTGATCTACTACGACGTCGACTACCGCGTGTACGTGCGCGGAGCACTCAACGCCAAGCTCATGCAGGGAAGCCGTATTTTAAGCCAGCGCGAGGTCTCTGAGCAGATGGAGCGCATCATTGCGAGCTCGGAATACAGCGGCGACGCAGGCAATCTATACCCCGGACAGTGGTCCAGCATTCAAGAAGACAAGCCCGGCGACCGCGTGAACCGCGGGTCCAAGCCGTCGCTCGACGGACGTTTTCGCACGCGATTTGATCCGTCGGTGGTTCCCATGATGCGCGATCAGGTTCGGTCGGCCCTGGCCGCCAAGGCAGCCAGAGAGCTACGCGGTGCCATTGCCGACCCTAGCTTCATGCCTTAGCAAGCAGCTAGTAGCTAGTAGCTAGTTCCTAGCTGGAGCGCAACGAGACCAACTAAAGATGTACCTTTGAGGACTGCGCACGCAGGCTTTGGGGCTGACCGGTTTTGACAGCAGGCCGAGGCGGTGTGTAAGCATGCCGAGCTATCCTGATGTCGCTCGTTAAAAGATGCAGGGAACAACAACAGGCGAGTACAACTACGCTCTTGCCGCTTAATTTTCTAATTGAAGATTAGGCTTGTTTCGCGCCAGGCGTGAAAGCAGGACATCCCTCGAAATCCCGGTCCCACGGAGTTCGATTAAGGGGTGCCGAAAATGAGGGAACCGGAAGCCACCGGCCACTGAGGGCTTCTTAAATTTTAGTGGCTAAGCTTAGGGTAGGGTGTGGATCCCCGGCCTTCGGTCGAAAAGTAATGACCCACTAAGCATGTAGAAAGCACATGGTTTCCTTGTTTGGACGTGGGTTCAAATCCCACCAGCTCCACAGGTTGATTACAGTGACCAAAGAAAGCGCCCCTCGGGGCGCTTTTTTCATTAAAATCGAGTCGCCCCTAAGACGGTTACGGCTTCTTAACGCGCACGTCGGTGGTAGCAACCGCCCTAATGCTGCCATTCTGGTAGATTGGGACCGAGCGCGTCTTCATCCAAATATCGCCGCCGCCTTCGTCAAAATAGGGCTCTGTCCAAACGGACGTTGCCTGGTCAATGGGAGCTCGAAGCCATGACTGGCTGTTGATCATGTAGGCGGAATCCATTAAACCGTTGCTGTAAACCAAATCCATTCCATTAGGACGGTAGACGTAGGGGCTGCTAACCACCAGGCCGTTGGTGTCGAGCATGGCAACCGTGGCGCCATAGAAGACACTGGGATGCGAACCCAGGTAGGTGGCGATGCGGACTTTGAGCGCCGAAGTGTCGGTTGGGAGGCTAGCCTCAAGCTCCGAGGCAAAAACCGCGAGCTCCTGAGCTACAAAAGCTTGGTCGTCGGCGTCGGCAGCAGGGACTTTTTGGCAGGCCGTTAGGGCAAGAGCAAAAACGGCTGGAATAAAAAAGCGAATGTTCATAATGGTTGTTTTTATAAAGATAGGCGATTGAGTCGCGACTGCTCTGAATCAATTAACGATGCCCAATGGGATAGGGCATAAAAAAACCGGCCCCTCGCGGGGCCGGTTCCGTGTAAAAACGAGTGAAGCGTTTAGCGCACAACCTGCAAGGGCAAAGTTTGCACGCTACCCTCGGCCTCAACCTGCACGAAGTACAGGCCACTGGACCACTGTGCAAGACTTAGCACCAATTCTGATCCGCCCTCGGCAGAACCGCTGGCAAGCGACTGCCCCATAGCATTGATCAGGCGGTAGCTGCAAGAACCAGCCACCTTGCTCAAATCCACACGAACCAAGTCACTGGCGGGGTTGGGGAACAAGCGAACAGAATTCTTCGCAGACTCACCAAGGCCGATTCCGCTCGAGCTTAGGTCAACAGACTGGTAAATCTCTTTGGTAGCCATATCCTGAATCCAAACCATTACGCCGAGGTCGTTGAAGTCCTCAACCGTGTGGGCCACTGCGTGGTCCACTGGAGCCGAAGCATTAATCGGAAGCGTGTAGGAGCCATTGAAGGTATAGGATAGGTTGGCTGTCTGCATCACCCCGTCGGTCAGATTGCTGAGCGCTGTTCCATTTTGGTTTGGAACCAACTTCTTCATCACCTTATAGAAGACGGTCTCGCCATTGGACTTTACATTCTGAGTAGTGGACTTCTCATAAATTGCTACCTGAAGAGAAAGCGCCTTATTGATGCTTACTAGCGGAGTGGTGTTGATGACCATGTCTACCCTCTTGGTGGCAGCGTCAACCGTATAGTAGCCCGCTAGGTTAATGAAGGACGGAACCCCCTTGTACTGATTGAGAAGGGGCTGGGTGATTTGACCCGCATGGCCGTTCCATCCGCCGTCAATTTGGGCGTTGGGAACCGAATTCACTCCATAAAGGGTGCGCTTGGCGCCAGCCTCTAAGGTGTAGTAAGGATCCCCGGTACCGGGCCAGCTCATCTGGTACTTGAGGTAGCTAATTTCGCCAGCCGTTTGCTGGTCCATCAGGTTCTTAAAGGTCGTATTGGCTGGAGCACAAGGTGCGCAGGTTGAAGAACTGAATACCTCAATCAAGGGACGTCGGATTGCAATGCTGTTTACCACCACAACCTGCTTGGTCACGGTGTCGTTGCTCGGGTCGCTGTCGGCCTGACCGTTGGGGTTGGTAGTCCAGAAGTCCACGGTGTAGGTACCCACCGCAGTAGGCGTCCAAGCCTGGGGGTGAGTGAGCGTGGTTGTAGCCGCAGAAGCGACGTTAAGTGTAGATACAGTTCCGCTCACTGGCGTTCCTCCGTTGATGCGGTAGTTCAGCGTGGCGCTCGTGATGGCGTTGCTTCCGCCGTTGAGGAACTTGGCCGTCATGGTAAACGGAGCCTGGCCAAGGACCAAGAAATCATCGACCGTAACCTCATTACCTATGAAGTTATTGGCAAGCTGTACCCCAGGAATAAACTCGTAGTACTTGTTGTCGGCGGCCGTGGCGTCGGTTCCGGCCTGAATCGCTACGCTGGGCGAGCCCGCCACCGAATAGGCCGTGCTGCTGTTGACCTGAATTCCAATGGAAAGAGTGGCGCCAGTGCAGGAATTGCGCTGGTCCACTACATAAATTTTGTTGGTGGTTTCTTCGAGAACCATAGACCAGTACGTCCAGCAGGTGCTGCCCACCTGACCGTAAGAGCTAAACATCACCCACTGCTGGCGATTGGGAGCAGTTCCGAAGGTCTTGGTAACGATAAGGTCGTTGGTTCCGACCGAAGCCAGACCCCAGATGCACACTGAATTATTGGGTATGCTTGCGTCGGGCAATGCAGCCTTGGTGTAGCTCGGCGCAGTCGCGGCAGCCACATCAAAGGTTAAAATCCCTGAAGTAGCAACCTTAAACTGGGTAACCGCGCTTCCATTAAACTGAAAAGCAAAGGGAAGCGTTTGGGTAGACGACCAGGCTGGTGTGGCCGCTGGTGCGGTAGAAATGGCCGTCCACGTTGCGGCTAAACCACCGCCAACAGGGTATTCACCGTCGGAATTGAGTCCGCCTGGATTGCCGTTAATGGTGCTGGGCAGGTAGTAGTACTGGGCAGAGACCGAGGCTCCAGCGAGTAGAAAAACCAAAATGGTAAGAGTGCGTAGGATGTTGCGCATGGGTGATTTAAAATTAATTTAAAACAAACATAGGCTTAATTGAGCAGAAAAACCGCAAACCGTCACTGACAAAAGGCAGGCAGGGCTCCTGCCCTGCGGCAGAGGCAGCTCTGCATGATCCGCCTACTTCAGGGAGCCCGTCATCGCAAGCGGGAACTTTGCCTCCAAGTCCTTGATCCACAATGCCTCCAAACGCTTCTGGTAGTCTGCAATGACCTGACCTCGGCATTCACTCAAGTCCTTGGGTCCTGCGGGAATGCGCTCGGTGGCGATCAAAACGTAGTTCATTCCGTCGGATTCAAAGGGCCCTTTAACCATGTCTTTACCCTCGAATTTGGCCATAATCCTTTGAATGGAATTCTTGCCCTCGCTGCCGAGGACTACCTTCTCTACCGCAGTAAAGTTCACAAGCTCCTCCTTAGAGTTAATGACCGTCTCAATCTTGGCCAGTGGTGCCTTGTTCAATGCCAGGTTGGCGGCCTTCTTGAGGGCGGCCACATTGCTGCTGTTGAGTACGCTGCCGCTAATGCGCTCCGGCCATTGGTAGTCGGCACGATTAAGCTCAAAAAATGATTTCAAACCCAGACTGTCGGTAGAGGCCTTATCCCAAACGTACTCTCGAGTCAGCTCAAAGACCAGAATGCCCTCACGGTACTCCTGGGCAAGAAAGCGAAACTCGGTATTCTGCATCGGAAGTAGTTTCTCGGCCTCCTCAAGCACCAATGACTTTACCCATTCGTTGTAGCGCTTCATCAAGGCAGCTCGATCTACCTGGCCTTCTCCGGACTTTCTCAGGGTAGGGAGGGCATCTGTGCCACGCAGCACTCGGCCGTCGGGATGCACTGGGGTGCGGTAGGACAGCAATTCTGCCTTCGCAGCCTTGTCTACCCCCTTGTTTTTAACCAAAGACGCCATCAAGCGCTCTAGATTCTGCTCGCTGACCTTAAGCTGGTACTCCCGCTTCAATCGCTCCAAATAGGCCTTTTCGGAGGCGTTAGAACGCTCGTCCCGACGCACTTTTTGGCTCAGCTGGCGCTCTGAATCAGCCCTCGAGGGAATGGGATTTTGCCCATTGCGCTGAATAATATGCCATCCCAGCTTGGTTTTAACCGGCATGCTGTAGGAACCGTCCTCGGTGAGCAAAAAGGCCGCGTCTTCAAACTCCGGGAGCATCTGGTTGATGCCAAAGGGAGCCAAGCGCCCGCCCTGCTTCGACGTCGTGGGATCTTCGCTGTACTTGAGTGCCGCCGCCGCAAAAGGTTCGCCCCCTTGAAGCTTTGAATACACGTCGTTAATCTGCTTTTGGGCATCGGGGTTGGGGTCTGACTCGGTGTCGAGAATCAAAATATGCGAGGCCTGCATAATGCTGCGGGCTGGGCGCTGGGCCGTCTTCTTAATGAGGTGGTAGCCAAACTGCGAGCGGATTGGGCCGACCACTTGGCCTTCAGAAGCAGTGTAAACCGCCGACTCAAAGGGGTATACCATACTAAAGACGGTGAAAAAACCCAAATCGCCTCCGCGCTCTGCGCTGTAGGTGTCGGTGCTCAAGGAGGCAAGGGTCTCAAAAGGCTCGCCGCGATTCAATCGGTCTTTGATGGCCATCAGGCGGTTGAATGCCTTGAGGGTGTCGCTGGGCAATGCATCTTCAGCGCAGTCTACCATGATGTGGCTTGCGCGCACGTCGTACTGCATGCGTTCATAGGCCTCGTCAATTAGGCGTTCGTCCACGCTTTTGTCGGTTAGGTAGGGCTTGAGGAGCTGCTTGTAGTAGCCATTGTACTCGGCCAGAAAGGAGGGCATCGTGTCGCGTCCCAAAAACTCTGCGAAGGCCACCTTGCGCTTGAAATTCACATAGAGGTCCAAGTATTCCGACTCGGTTTTGGGATCAATGCTCGCACCGACCTCCCTGTTTTTGCCGTAGACGTAGTCAAACTCTGCCTTGGTAACGGACTTTGGTCCCACTCGAAACAAATCCTGAGCGCTGGCGCTCAGGGAGGCCACTGCAAGGGCCATGATGAAGGTTGCTTTTTTCATAGACTGCCAAATTTACGGCACAGGCTTTGCCCTTTAGGCGAATTTGCCCTAAATTGAAGTCCGCCCATGAAAAAAATCCTCAACCCCGCCGCTTTGCTCTTGGCAGCATGCCTGCTTCTGGCGCAGACTCCCTTGGCTGCGCAGGACTCCGTCTCCTGGAATTCGCTAGAGGAGCGATACCGGTCTGTTTTGGGCCAAACCTACCGCTCCGGAGGAATTAATCCGGGGGGATTCGACTGCTCCGGACTTCAGAAGTACCTTTTTAAGGCCTACGGCTATACCATGCCGGCGAGCAGCTCGAGCTATGCGCATTGGGGGCGCAGCATTGAGCGCGACAGCATAAAGCCTGGTGATTTCTTGCTTTTTGCCGGCCGGAGCGCCGGAAGCATTGGGCATGTCGGCCTGTGCGTGGGGCGTGCCGAGGGCAAAATTCTCATGCTGCACTCTGCCACCCACAGCGGAGTCTTGATTGAAAATTGGGTCGGACAGTCCTACTACGAGCGCAGGTACGCCGGGGCACGACGCGGAATCGCGTTCCGCTTTGGTGAGGGAACTTCGGAAGCCAGCGACAAGGCCGCCGCCCAGGACCCCGAAAGGGCTTTGTAGGGATGCGCCTGCCTATGAATCCCGCTACGAGTACCGCTCAGGGCTACCTTTGAGAATGCGAATTTTAGGCCTACTCCGCGAGGGGAAAATACCGTCGGACCAGCGTGCCGTACTAAATCCGGCCCAATGCCAGGAATTGCTTAAAAGCCACCCAGACTGGGAGATTTGGCTGCAACCCAGCAGCCGTCGCGCCATTGCCGATGCGGACTATGCCGACGCAGGATGCCGGATTGCCGAAGACCTTAGTGCCTGTGAGTTAATTATTAGCGTCAAGGAAGTGCCTGTGGAGCAGCTTGTTCCAGGGGCGACTCACGTCTTTTTTAGCCATACCTACAAGCGCCAAGAATACAACCGCGGACTCCTCCAAGCCTGCCTTGACAAGAAGGTGCGCCTTATTGACTGGGAGCTTCTGCGCCGCAAGGGCAAGCGGCTCATCGGATTTGGGGAGTATGCAGGCCTGGTTGGCGCCTACGAGGCCCTGCGGGGCTGGGGAATTCAGCGCGGATCCTGGTCTTTTACCCCGGCTGCTTCGCTCGCTCGCGTGGCCGCCTTAAAATCAGAACTTGCACAGCATGCCTGGTCGCCGGACGCTCGTGTGGTCGTCACCGGGGTTGGCCGAGTGGGGCACGGAGCCTCTGAGATGCTGCGATCCGGAGGATTTCGTGAGGTTTCTGCCGCGGATTTTTTGAAGGATCCCGCGGGACCCTGCTTCACGGTTCTTGGCGCAGAACACTACGCAGCACGGCAGAGCGACGGGGGCTACGACCGCAGCGAATTCCGGACGAAACCCGAACTATACCGCTCGGCCCTGGCACCCTACCTCGAAGTGGCTCAGGTTTACCTGCCCTGCCATTTTTATGCAGCGGGAGGCCCGGCGTTTTTTACCGCCAAAGACCTTCTTCGCCCCGAGAACCGGCTGGAGTTTGTTGGCGACATCTCCTGCGACATAGCCGGCCCGGTACCCTGCACGCTGCGGGCCAGCAAGGGAGAAGATCCATTCTACGGCTGGGATCCCCGCTCGGGCCTCGAGGTTGCCTTGGGAAGCCCGGGAAGCATTGGGGTTTTAGCGGTAGACAACCTGCCCAGTCAGGTTCCGGCCGACGCCACCGAGGGTTTTGGTCGCGCTTTTATCGACGAGGTATGGCCGCAGTGGCTGCAGCAGGATCCCGAAGGCATTTTGGCTGACGCCACCGAATGCGACCATGGAGCGCTAAGGCCCGATTTCGCCTACTTGGCTGGATACGTTTCGGCGATGGAAACCGCTGCACCGCCTGCTGCGTTGCTTGCAGAGCGGATTGAGTCCGCACTAGAGGATGCACTGACCACGCTCCGCGAACTTACCCTGTCCAAAGAGGAGCCAACTTTTGCCAATACCGTCGTGGCTATTGAGCGCATGACCAAGGATTTGGATGCCCAAACTACGCTCTTGTTTAATGCTTTGAGTGCTGCCTCCAACGAGGAACTTCAGGCTTTGGCGCGCGAGGTCCAGCCCAAGCTCGCAGCCCTGAGCAACTCTTTGCTCACCAACGAGGTCCTCTTCAAACGCCTTTCGGCGGTGCGCCTGCCTGCGAAGGCTTCGGCCGAAGACCGCATGCTCCTGGCCCAGAGCCTCAAGGCCTTTGAACGCCACGGAGCCCGATTGGATTCCGCTGCAAAGGCAAGACTCCTTGAACTCGACCAATTTTTGGGTACCGAGAGTCTGGCTTTTAGCGATAATTTGCTGAAAGACAGTGAAACCTGGTACCATGCCCTGGCCGAAGCGCCCGCTGGATTGCCCGCATGGGCCCTCGAGCAAGCGGCCGATGCCGCAAAGCAGCATTCCCTGAGCGAAGGCTATGCGGCAACCCTGGACGCGCCGAACTACCTGGCTTTTATGACCCACGCCGACAGTCCTGCACTGCGAGAATTGCTCTGGCGAGCCTACTCGCAACGCGGGGCGCGAGGAGACGAGCGCGACAACCGCCAGCGCGTGCTCGACCTCGCTGCTAAGCGCTTGGAGCGAGCCCAAATGCTCGGTTTTGCGAGCCATGCAGAGTATACGGTTGCCGAGCGCATGGCCTCCAGCCCTGAAAACATCACCGCCTTTTTGAAGGACCTATTGGGCAAGGCTAGGCCCGCAGCAGTCCGCGAAGCAGAAGATTTAAAGGAATTTGCCTCGCGCGAACTCGGATTAACGAACCTGCAGCGATGGGATATAGCCTACGTTACCGAGCGCTATAAATTGGCCAAGCTGGACTTTGACGACGCGGTGACCAAGCCCTACTTCCCGCTGCCGCGGGTCGAAGAATGGGTTTTTGACCTTGCGAAAAGGCTCTATGGCCTTGAGGTGAAGCCTGCTCCCCACAACCCAAGCTACCACGCCGATGCCCAGGCCTGGGAGGTTTGGGATTCTTCCGCGGCCTTTGTGGCCCACCTTACCACCGATTGGCACCCGCGCAAGGGCAAGCGAGCTGGGGCCTGGATGACCTCCTACCGTTCGGCCCATACCGATGCTTCAGGACGCGAGGTGCGTCCGGTAGTGAGTCTGGTGGGGAACTTCAGCAAGCCCAGTGCCGGGTCACCCGCCCTACTCACTTTTAACGAAGTACTCACGCTCTTTCACGAGTTTGGGCATGGCCTCCACGGGATGCTGGGCAAGGGTTCCTATGCAAGCTTGACCGGCACCAGCGTGCGCTGGGACTTTGTTGAGCTGCCCTCACAAATCATGGAAAACTGGTGCTACGACCCGGCCGAACTCGCCATTTGGGCTCGACACTATGCCACCGGAGAGGCTATGCCTGATGAACTGGTGGGTCGAATTGCCCAAAGCCAGACCTTTTTAGAGGGGCTCGCTACCCTGCGCCAGCTCAGTTTTGGTCTGCTCGAC
>JBEEMM010000006.1:0-21592 GCA_041192685.1 Bacteroidota bacterium
ATTAGGTTGCTCCGTCAATCCAAGGGTGGCAAGGGATTTGATAGCCCTTTCTCTGCTGTTTGGTACTCGTCAATGACCCTGACCACCGTGACCTTCAGCGATGGGTTTGATCATTACTTTACGGATCGCCTGGCCTATACGCATCAATTATTAGTGGCGCGCAAGGTCAGTGATAAGATCTCCCTTCAGGTTGCCCCAACCTTGGTGCATTTTAACTTGGTTCCACTTGAAGCCGACCGAAATGATCAGCTAGGTTTGGGGCTGAGCGGCCGATATAAACTTACCCAGCGCATGGCTCTGACTGCGGAGGCTATGCTGCGCCAGACTCCCCTTGCAGGCACCCATGTGCCTCTGAGTATTGGGCTTGATCTCGAAACAGGAGGTCATGTATTTCAGTTCCATGTTACTAATGCCCAATCAATGGCAGATCCACAATGGATGATGCAAACTCCGGGATCTTGGGCTAAGGGTGATTTATACCTTGGATTTAATATCTCTCGAGTATTTACTCATGTAACACCTAAAATTCTGCAGTGAAATTCTTTGTTATCCTAAGCGCCATATTATTGGCTTCGTGCACGCATCTGCCCCCAGTGCCCCCAGTGCCAGACCCTCCTTGCGATCCAGGTATTGTGTATTTCACTAACGAAATTTTGCCAATGATTCAGTCGAATTGCGCTATGAGCGGATGCCATTCGAGTACTAATCCGGTAGATGGCATTGATTTGTCTAGTTATGAGGGAATTAGGTCAGAGGTTCGCGCAGGAAATCCCGATGAAAGCGAGCTTTATCAGGTACTGTTCGAGTCGGGTGAAGATTTAATGCCTCCGCCTCCAATGGCTCCATTGTCCGATGCTCAAAAGGAGCGCATTCGTTTGTGGATTCTACAAGGAGCCAAAAAGACTACCTGCATTGGAGATTGCGATACGGCAGCGGTTACTACGTATTCAGGTTCAATTGCAGCTTTAATTCAAACTCAATGCATTGGCTGCCACCAAGGACCAACTGCCTCTGGAGGGGTACAGCTCACCAATTATAGCCAGGTTTCGAGCGCCGTGTCGTACCTCGGTCTTTTGGACGCAATAAATGCCACGAACGGCTATACCGCAATGCCCCCATCAGGCCCAATGACTAACTGCAACGTTGCTCTTATTGAGCGCTGGGTGCGCGGCGGGATGCCGCAGTAAACCGTTCTTGTTGGTCGGTCACCTCACTCGATCGGGTAGGAAGGCCACCGTATTTTTGCCAATCAATGGAACATTTTGATTTTGTGCTTATTGGTGGCGGCATAGTCGGCTCCTCGCTCTACTATAAGCTTGCTATGGCCCATCCCGAGGCCAAGATCGTGCTCCTCGAGAAGGAGTCTGCCCTGGCAACCCACCAAACAGGGCGGAACAGCGGGGTAATTCACTCGGGACTCTACTACAAACCCGGTTCGCTCAAGGCGCGTACCTGCATCGACGGCTACGCGCAAATGCTGGACTTTGCCCAGGAGCATGGGGTTAAGCACGAGGTCTGTGGCAAGGTGGTCGCTGCTCTGGGCGCAGTGGAGGAAGCGCAGCTAGAGACCCTTCGGCTGCGGGGCGCCGAGAACGGGCTATCGGGCATACGCTACCTAAGCCAAGAAGAGCTTCAGGAGCGAGAGCCCTATTTGCGGGCCACCAAGGCCCTGATGGTTCCTCAAACGGGAATCATCAACTATGCGGACGCAGCGGAGGCCATGCTTCGCGTCGGTTGGGGCGCAGTCCGCCTCAAGACGGAGGTTACCGGGTTTACCCAAGAGGGCGTCAAGACGACCCAGGGCGAAGTAAGGGGCAAGCATATTATTGCCTGCGCGGGCCTGCAAAGCGACCGTATTGCTGAGCTTGACGGCGTGGATTCTGGGCTTCGCATCGTGCCTTTTCGCGGAGATTACTACGAACTGAGTCTAAGGGCGCAAGCCAAAGTGCGGCACTTAATCTACCCGGTTCCCGACCCTAATTTTCCTTTTTTGGGAGTGCATTTCACCCGCATGGTCCATGGCGGCGTAGAGTGCGGACCCAATGCAGTCTTCAGTTTTGCTCGAGAGGGCTATTCCAAAACCGCATTTAATGCATCGGACGCCTTTGCTGCTTTGGGCTACCTCGGTACCTGGAGGCTCTTTGCCAAGCATTGGCGCTACGGACTCGGAGAATACCAGCGCGCCTTCAGCAAGGCGAAGTTCTTAGAGGCTCTTCAGCGCCTGATTCCCACTCTGGAGTCCAGCGACCTTCTGCCCGGAAGGGCGGGAATCCGCGCTCAAGCTCTTCGGCCTGACGGAAGCCTTGAGGATGATTTTGTACTGCATCAGGGCAACCGAGCCTTTCACGTGCTGAATGCTCCGTCGCCTGCGGCCACGGCATCATTGGCCGTTGCCGACGAAATCGTCAGGCAGGCCCTGGCTTAAAATTAGCTGGAGGTACCGACGTTCGAAGGCCAATCGCTTTCGTGTCCAAGGTGGAACAGAGCATCGCCACGGTGAACCAGGGGCATGTTGTTGTGCCCCACAATAAATCCGTCGAAGGGTGCAAGGACCTTGACCGAGTAGGAATCGTAGGGGTTTCGGATGCGACCAATCAGTTCTCCTTCGGCGATTGCTTGCCCGCTCTCGCGTTCAAAAGAAAAAAGTCCGCTTGCCTCCGCGCGCAGCCAGGTGGTTTGGTTGAGGTGCCTTGCGGCGCTGTGCCTTCCGCGGCGGTCCTTGAGGCCCCGTTCTTTCGGAGGTTCTTGGCTTAGCATGCCCAGGGTACAGAGTAAACGTTTGGTACCTCGAATGGCTTCCTTGACCGAGTGCTCCTCGAGCCGCATGCTTTCGCCGCCCTCATAAACCACGATGGGAATGCCCATGCTGCTCGCTTGGGCTCTCAAGGACCCTGGAATGAGCGATGATGCCAAGGACATAGGGGCTCCGAAGGCTCTTGCACAGGCTATCGCCTCGAAATCTTCAGAATCATAGCGGATTTGCGGGTAGTTGGTGCGGCTTGCTCCGCCCGTGTGAAAGTCCACTCCTAAGTCCACGTGAGGGAGAACCTTATCGCTCAGGGTGTGAGCTACCAAGCTCGCAAGGGAGCCCTGGGGCGAACCCGGAAAACTTCGGTTGACGTCTTTTCCGTCGGGAACATCCCGGCTAAAAAAGAGGAATCCGTAGACATTAATAATGGGAAGGGCTATTACGGATCCACATTGGAGGTTGTCAAAGAGACCCAGTGACATCATGCGACGCACGGCTTCGATGCCGTTGACCTCGTCGCCGTGAAGTCCGCCGCTGAGCAGTACCGTTGGGCCAGGGCGATCGCTGCGAAAGACATGCACCGGCATGTGAATCAGGGTTCCTGACAGAAGCCGGGCAATCTGCAGGTCTACGGTTTTGATCGACCCCGAAGGAATGACGGTTTCACCCAAAACCATCGGTGCAACCTCCGGATACTTCATTGCCCGGTGTAGTTCGAGGGAGTCAGGGAGCGAAGCTCTGCCTTAACTTCTTCGCTAACCGCCAATCCTTCAATGAAGGATGCAATGACTTCGGAGGTAACTCTTCCTGAAGTGCGCGTAAGTGCTTTAAGCGCTTCGTAGGGTTTTGGGTAGCCTTCACGCCGCAGGATGGTTTGAAGACCTTCTGCGACCACTTCCCAATGGTTCTCGAGGTCGGCCGCGATGGCGGCCTCGTGGACTACCAACTTACCTAGTCCGCGCTGAAGGCTAGAGTAGGCGAGCAGCATGTGGCCAAGGGGCATGCCCACGTTGCGCAAGACCGTGGAATCGGTGAGGTCGCGCTGCAGCCGGCTGATGGGCAGCTTGGCCGCCAGGTGCTCAAGCCAGGCGTTGGCAATACCAAAGTTGCCCTCGGCATTTTCAAAGTCTATGGGGTTGACCTTGTGCGGCATCGCAGAGGATCCCACTTCATTGGGGTTAATGCGCTGCTTGAAGTAGTCCATAGAGATGTACTGCCAGGCGTCGCGCGCAAGGTCAATCATGATGGTGTTCAGGCGCTTGAGTGCGTCGCAGTAGGCTGCTAAATAGTCGTAGTGCTCAATTTGCGTCGTGGGATGGCTGCGCTGCAAGCCCAGCTCATCGCGCAAAAAACCCGAAGCAAAGAGGTGCCAATCTACCCCGGGATAGGCTACGCTGTGGGCGTTAAAGTTGCCGGTGGCTCCGCCAAACTTGCCTGCGAAGGGAAGACCGTCCAGAAGCTGAAGCTGCTGGCTTAGGCGTTCGCGAAATACCCGCCATTCCTTGCCCAGTCGGGTAGGAGAGGCAGCCTGGCCGTGGGTTCGGGCCAGCATGGGCAGTCGGTCCCACTCGGCGGCCTGGGACTCCAAGCGGTCCATAAGTTCGACCAAGGCCGGCCGGAGTACGTCGCGATGGGCCTCGAGCAGGGAGAGCGGAATCGCGGTGTTGTTGACGTCTTGGGAGGTGAGTCCGAAGTGTATAAACTCCGCCCGATCGCCCATACCCAGGGCTTCAAAGCGTTCTTTGAGAAAGTACTCGACCGCCTTGACGTCGTGGTTAATGGTCGCCTCAATTTCTTTGATTCGCAGGGCGTCGGACTCTTTAAAGTCGGAGTAAATGAGGTGCAGCGCGGCGGTTTGCGCAGTGTTTAGGGCAGGCAATCCCTTGAGGTTCAGTGCTGATAGGGCAATAAAGTAGCGGACCTCGACCAAAACTCGGTAGCGAATAAGGCCAAATTCCGAGAAGTAGGGGCGCAGCGGGGCAGCATTCTTTTGGTAGCGGCCGTCGAGGGGCGAGAGCGCGTGCAGGGCTTGGTTCATGGTGCTTTTCCTAAAGTGCAAAGGTACCAAATGCAGGCAGGATGGCCGGTCTTTCTTGGCCGTCTGAAGAAAAAAATCGATCGCTCTGCCCGTTGGTCAACCAGCCCCAGGGTGCCTCGAGCGGCAGGTTGTAGCGCATCCATTGCTGGCAGACCGCGTCGTTCAAGGGCTGGCTTGCCGCCTTGCATTCAATGAGCATCCAGGGCTTTCCTTGGCAAAAAACTACGGCGTCAAAACGCTTTCGTTGCCCGTGCACCAAGAGTCCGCGCTCAACAGCAATCGACTCCGGGGGGTAAAGGCCCTCTAAAATCAAGCGTTGCACTAAATGCTGGCGCACGAATTCTTCGGGCGTTCCGGCCACCCATTTGCGGCGCAAGGCATCCCAAAGCCTCCCTTCGGAGTCTAGGTGCAGGTTGGTATTTGGCCATTTATCGAGCTCCACTTGGCAAAGGTGATGTAGATTTGCCCAATTGATGAAGAAGATTCGCCGACTTCCCTACCGCGATCCTTTTGGCAATCCTTTGTGGGCCAAGCGCATGGTAATTTTTTGCTTCGGCACGGTTACCTGGTATCGCTTGAACCACATTCACCGCACCAAGGTAGAGGGCATGGAGTACCTCAAAAATCTGCCGAACCAGAACGTACTTTTTGTGAGCAACCACCAAACGTACTTTATGGACGTTGCTTCGATGTTCTTGGTTTTTATGCACCTTCGAAACGGGATGCCTAACCGCGTAAACCGCTGGTGGCCAGTGATTAATCCGCGCATGAACCTGTTTTTTATTGCGGCTAAAGAAACGATGAAGTCGGGTCCCCTCCCTCGTTTGCTTGCCTTGGCAGGCTCAGTGAGTATTAAGCGGACCTGGCGCGAGGCGGGTCAAGAAATCAATCGAGGGGTGGATCCTAAGGACCTCGAGGGCATTCGCAAGGCTATTCAGGCCGGTTGGGTAATCACCTTCCCTCAGGGTACCACCAAACCCTATGCCCCAGGTCGGCGTGGCACGGCCCATCTTATCAAGGATCTGAATCCCATAGTGGTTCCTGTGGTGGTAGACGGCTTTCGTCGAGGGTTTGACAAGAAGGGTCTGCGGGTCAAAAAGCGGCGCACCGAGCTTACCATTCGCTTCAAGGAGCCCTTGCAGTTTGCCGAGGATGCTACTCCGCAGCAGATTTTAGAGCAGGTGATGGCGGCCATTGAGCAAGTGCCGCCGCCAGAGTCCCTAGTAAATGCGTAATTTTATCTTATGAAGAATTTTTGGTTTGCCGCGCTTGCGGCCCTGGTATTGGTTGGTTGCGAGGCCACGTTTGTCGATCCACCGGCCCCGATGGAGGAGCGCAACATTGTGCTTCGCCACTTCTTCTACTTCAAAAACAAATTGATTGATACGAATGAAGTTTTTGCCTTAGACCTGAGCGGAACCCAAATCCGCTTTAAAAACGTAGAAATCGGAATGGGATTCTACCATTTTGAGAACCACCTGGGCGACACCGTCTTCCCGGTCAAGGGCGACAGTACGGACTTTGTTTTGACCACGACCTCCTCTCTTTTTGGCGGATATACTCCGATTTACAAAATCCCAACAGGCACCTACTCCGGTCGGCACTTTTGGCGCATCGGCCTCGACAGTGCCCAAAACGCGATTCCAACGAATTCTTGGTCTCCAGAGAGTGCCATGAACCGACTCGCGCGGCCCAATGGTGGCTACAATGCCGTGGTTATCGAGGGCTGGTGGAAGCTGCCTTCAGACACCACCCGTGATAAGCCCTACAAGCCCTTTAAGTACACCATCAGTTCGGAGGCTCTCAATGAGCTTCTCGACTACCAAAGCCAGTTCACCGTGCGCAAAGGACGCGACGTCAACATCAATGTACTGGTTAAGGTAAACCTGCTTTTGGAAGGTGCTGACCCAGCCGTGGTGGATGTGGTAGACATCGATCCGAGCAATCCGCTCTTCTTCCCCTTGCTGCCCTCGTTTCGCCTCAATTTGCTGAAGGCCTACCAGATACAGCTCTAGGAGCGCATGAATCTACATTTTATTGCCATAGGCGGAAGCGCGATGCACAGCCTCGCGCTTGCCCTCTCAACCCGCGAGGGAACCCGGGTAACGGGCAGCGACGACGCTATTTTTGAACCCAGTCGCAGTCGTCTGGCTGCAGCCGGTCTTTTGCCCGAGGCAGAAGGGTGGTTCCCAGACCGCATCCATGCTGGGCTCGACGCCGTGGTCCTGGGAATGCACGCTCGAAAGGACAATCCGGAGCTCCTTCGCGCCCAGGAACTGGGCATACCGGTGTACTCGTATCCGGAATTCGTTCAAAAGGCCTGCGAGGCCCAGACCCGGGTGGTCGTGGGCGGGTCCCACGGAAAAACCACCACAACCTCAATGCTGCTGCATGTGCTGCAGTACTGGGATCGCCTCCCAGACTATCTTGTCGGGGCTCAGGTTCCGGGCCTAGAAGCCTCTGTTCGCCTTCAAGGCCAGGGCGATTGGGCCGTTTTTGAGGGCGACGAGTACCTTGCATCGCCCTTGGATCCGCGGCCGAAATTTCACCTGTACAAGGCTCATATAGGCTTGATAACGGGAATGGCTTGGGACCACGTCAATGTTTTTGAAAGCCAGGAGTCTTATTCTGACGCGTTTCGCGGATTTTTGGCTTCTATGGAGCCCGGCGGAACCCTTTTGTATTTTGAAGAAGACGAAGATTTGGCTGCACTAGTGCTTGCCGACACGTCGCCCTTGCGCAAGATTCCCTACCGGGTACCGCAGCACCGCCACGACGGAACCCAATGGTATTGGATTACCTCCATGGGCGAGGTGCCCATGAGTGTGATGGGCAGGCACAACCTTGCCAACGCCGAAGGGGCCCGATGGCTCGCTCAGGAGATGGGAGTACAAGAGGCGGACTTTTATGAGGCCATTGCCTCGTTTCAGGGTGCGCAGCGCCGGCTCGAGCGCCTCGCCCAGTCACCGCGGAGGGACGTTTATTTGGACTTTGCCCATGCTCCGTCCAAGGTTGCGGCCACTACGGCCGCTTTTTCGGAGAGTTTTGGCAGCCGCCCAGTGTGGGGATTGCTAGAGCTGCATACCTTCAGCAGCCTAAATCCCGCTTTTTTGCCGGGCTATGCAGGCTCACTCCAAGGATTAGACCGTGCTCTCGTACTTTTTGATCCGGATGCCGTGGCGCACAAGAACCTTCCGCCGCTTGCCCCAGAGGCAGTTTTAGCGGCCTTTGGTCCCGGAGTGGAGGTATTTACCGATGCTAAGGCTTTAAGGGAGTTGGTCGAGCGCGAATCGCCCGACGAGCTCAACCTCCTTATCATGTCTTCGGGCAACCTCGGTGGATGGGACGTGCGCACCTGGGCGCCAGACTTTGTGTAGTGCTGGGCTGCTGTAAACTTGTGGTTAGGGGAGGCCGCGGCCTTAATTAGGCGTCGCCGTCGAGCAGCTGCCGTTCCATGTCTTCCATGCCAAAGTAGTCTTCGGCTTCGGGGTAGGTAGGGACTATGGCGAGGTCTTCGTCAAAGAGCTGCATCAGGGATTCACGCACTACAAAAATGCAGGAGAACATTTGGTCCATGCGTCCGGCCTGAAGGTCTTGAAGGTCCTGGATTCCGGTAAATTCCTCTACCGAGAGTAAGTTAATGATCATGTGGTCCTCAGGGTACTTGGCAATAAGCAGCGTTAATTCTTGAATCCCGACTGCGTCAAAGTAATCTAATCCCCAACGGAGGCTGAGGAAGTCGGGCTTGACTTCGAGCTTAAACGACATCTTGCGGTGCGGATTGCGAGGCGAGAAGGTAGAGCACTGCCATGCGCACGGCAACTCCGTTTTCCACTTGGTTCAAGATGGCCGCATAGGGCGAGTCCGCAACTTCTGAGGTCAATTCCACCCCGCGGTTGATCGGGCCAGGGTGAAGAATTAGGGGAACTTGCTTTAAGCGGTTCAAACGCTCCATGGTTATGCCGTAGCGCTTGTGGTATTCGCGAATCGACGGAAAAAAAGCCCGGTCCATCCGCTCGTGCTGCACCCGAAGCACGTTGGCGACGTCGGCCCACTCGAGCGCGTCGTCGACGCTATCAATCACTTCGACTCCGAGCTCGCTAATGGCTCTTGGAATGAGCGTAGAAGGGCCCGACACGGCAACGTGCACTCCGAGCTTCTGAAGTCCAAAAATGTTGCTCAAGGCTACTCTCGAGTGCAGGATGTCTCCGACAATCACGACTTTTTTACCCTCGAGGCTGCCAAGGCGTTCCTGCATGGTGAATGCATCGAGGAGTGCTTGGGTAGGGTGCTCGTGCGTTCCGTCTCCCGCATTGACGATGTGCGCGGGTACGCGGTCCGCCAAAAAGTGGGCAACGCCGGCCTCGGAATGGCGAATCACCACGAGGTCCACCTTCATGGCCAAAATGTTGCTGACGGTGTCGTTGAGCGTTTCGCCTTTTTTGACCGACGAGGTGGAGGCAGAAAAATTAACGACGTCGGCCGAGAGGCGCTTCTCCGCTAATTCAAAGCTTAGGCGAGTCCGCGTAGAATTTTCAAAAAATAAGTTGGCGACGGTTAGGTCCCGAAGCGAGGGTACCCGTTTAATGGGGCGGTTTATAACTTCTTTAAAGTGCCCTGCCCAGGTCAGAATTAACTGGATGTCTTCGGCGGGAACATGCTGAAGGCCCAATAGATGGCGCGACTGCAACTTAGCGTTCTGGGGCATATTCAGGGGATTCGAGCAAAACGGATTCAAGGGTGGAGCCGTTCCAATTCAGGCGCACGCGCTCGTGGTTCAGAGCGTCAACCCTTCGCCCGGAGTAGTCTGGCTGAATGGGAAGTTCGCGAGAGAATCGGCGGTCGATGAGCACACAAAGTTCTACGCGCTCCGGGCGTCCGAAGTCTCCGAGGGCGTCGAGGGCTGCCCGCACCGACCTGCCGGTGTAGAGCACGTCGTCGATGATGATGACTCGTTTGCCTTCGATGAGCACATTCATTTCGGTGGGGCTGGCGGCAAGAGGCTCCTCACGGCGGCGAAAGTCGTCTCGATGAAAGGTGATGTCCAAAAGGCCATTGGCGACCGGGCCTGTAGCAAATTCCGCCTCGAGTTGGGCCACTAGGGCCTTGAGCAGCTTGGCTCCGCGTGGCTGAAGGCCAACCAATACGGTGCGGTCCCAGGGCACGTGCACCTCATTAATTTGGTGGCACAGGCGGCTGATGGTAACCGCGCAGTCGCGCTGATTCAGAAGCGTCTTTTGTGCCATTTCAAAGGCAAAATTAGGGCTTTTTTGCCTGTGGACTGCGGAAGATCTTTGAAGGAATAGACTTTTCACGCATCGACGGGCGCATTTAGGTCGCCCGGTGACGGCATTGATGCAGCATTAGCTGTTCATCGAAACCAGAAACTCCTCGTTATTGCGTGTCTTGTTGATGCGGTCTTCCATGAATTCCATGGCTTCTACCGGCGTCATGTCGGCAAGGTGGCGGCGCAGAATGTACATGCGGTTTAGTACTTCAGGGCGAAGCAGCATGTCCTCTTTACGGGTTCCAGAAGCGATAAGGTCAATGGCCGGCCAGATTCGGCGGTTGGCGATGCGGCGATCGAGCTGCATTTCCATGTTTCCGGTTCCTTTGAATTCTTCAAAGATGACCTCGTCCATCTTAGACCCAGTATCAATAAGTGCCGTGGCTAAAATGGTCAAGGATCCGCCGTTTTCAATATTGCGGGCCGCGCCAAAGAAGCGCTTGGGCTTGTGCAGCGCATTGGCGTCAACTCCGCCCGAGAGCACCTTGCCCGAGGCAGGGCTCACGGTGTTGTAAGCACGCGCGAGCCTTGTGATGGAGTCGAGTAAAATGACCACATCGTGGCCGCTCTCCACCAGGCGTTTGGCTTTCTCGAGCACAATGTTGGCCACGCGAACGTGGCGTTCTGCGGGCTCGTCAAAGGTTGACGCGACCACTTCGGCATTGACGCTGCGCGCCATGTCGGTTACTTCTTCTGGGCGCTCGTCGATAAGCAGAATAATCATGTATACCTCGGGATGGTTCGCGGCGATGGCGTTGGCCACCTCTTTGAGCAAGGTGGTTTTACCCGTTTTAGGTTGGGCTACGATAAGTCCGCGCTGGCCTTTGCCGATGGGCGAAACCAGGTCGATGATGCGGGTACTGACGGTTGCCTTGCGCCCCGTTAGATCAAACTTCTCTTCAGGGAAGAGCGGAGTAAGGTGTTCAAAAGCGACGCGGTCTCGAATGAAATCGGGGTCTTTGCCGTTGATCAAATGAACTTTAGTGAGCGGAAAAAACTTTTCGCTTTCACGCGGTGGGCGCACTTCGCCTCGAACGGTATCGCCAGTTTTGAGTCCAAAATGCTTGATTTGCTGCTGGGTTAGCAGCACGTCGTCGGGCGAGTTCAGGTAGTTGTAGTCGCTGGAACGCAGGAATCCAAAGCCCTCGGGCATGATTTCGACCACACCTTCGGTCGGAATAATTCCCTCAAATTCAAATATGGGTTCTTGAATGCGCGGTGGGCGGGGTTCTCTGGGTTCCCTCGGTTCTCGGGGCTCCCAGCCGTCTCTGCGGGGTCGGTCTTCGCGCGGACCACGGTCGTCTCTTGGTCCACGGTCGTCTCTTGGGCCACGGTCTTCGCGCGGAGCGCGGTCGTCTCTTGGTCCGCGGTCGTCTCTTGGTCCGCGGTCGTCTCTTGGTCCGCGGTCGTCTCTTGGTCCGCGGTCGTCTCTTGGGCCGCGGTCATCTCTTGGTCCACGATCGTCTCTTGGTCCACGGTCTTCGCGCGGACTGCGATCATCTCTTGGTCCGCGTTCTTCTCGTGGGCCGCGGTCTTCGCGCGGAGCGCGTTCTTCTCGTGGGCCGCGGTCTTCGCGCGGAGCGCGTTCTTCTCGTGGGCCACGGTCTTCGCGCGGAGCACGATCGTCTCTTGCGAAGCGGTCGTCTCTTGGGCCGCGGTCTTCGCGCGGAGCGCGTTCTTCTCTTGGGCCGCGGTCTTCGCGCGGAGCGCGTTCTTCTCGTGGGCCACGGTCTTCGCGCGGGGCGCGTTCTTCGCGCACCGGTACATCGCTACCCGACCTGCCTTCGTCTCCCGAGGGAGCAGCGGTCGCAGAATCACTCAAGCCTTGAATTGCTTCTAAAAGTTCGGGTTTGCGCAAGTAACGCGCTTTGGGAATACCCATTGATTCCGCTAATTCTTTGAGCTCGGGCAATTTGCGGTCCGAGAAATCAGGCATAGTTGCCATACCAATAAATGTATAAGGGACTAAAAAACAGTAACGTAGAGTTGAAGACAGGCTAAAATATCGCCTTTTGTCGCAGCAAATATACACGAATCGTCGCAATGCAAGACCTTTGCAGTCTATGTGGCAACGAACTCAAACTCTATACATGGCCCTTGCGGCCCTATGCTTATTTATTGTTGGTGCAGCCAACGAGACCGTCTGGACCTCGCTAATCGCCGGACTCGGCGTGGCTTTGTTCACTGCCAATACCACCTACTTTAGGTACCGGCAGCGTCAATTTGTAGTCAATCGCATCGGAATAATCGTTGCCTTCGCCCTTGAGGTGGTATACCTAATTCCTGTTTTTAATGCGGACTTGGAATCTCCAACACAAAAGCCCTGGGCTCTTGCCCTGCCTTTGGTTGCGGTTGTTTTTGCCTCCATGGCAAACAGAGCCATTCAGGCCGACGAAGCCAAGGTTCGTGAGGCAGATCGCTTTCGCCCAAAGGCTAAAAAGAAGTAGTCAGGGCAGTAGCGCACCTCGTGCACCGAGCTCGATAACCGACAAGTTCTCGACCTTCCCTTCCTGAATCGTGAAGCGAAGCATGGTCCGCACCTTATGAAAGCCATGCACACCGCATGCCCCTGGGTTCATGCACAAAACCCCGGAGGCGTCTTGACCGACGCGCAGAATATGAGAGTGTCCGCAAACCAGCAGATCGACCGGATCCGCCTTTAAACCGGCCTTAATGTCTGTGGGCAGGCGACCCGCGGGCCCGGCGATGTGGGTGATCCAGACTCGAAGCCCACCTGCAGTAAACCGTTGGTTCAGCGGCCAGGTTCTTCGCAAAGCGGCATCGTCGATGTTGCCATAAACGCCGCGCAGCACTTTAGAATTGGCAGCCAGTCGGTCCACAACGTCGAGCGAACCAACGTCTCCGGCATGCCAGACCTCGTCCGCCTCTGCAGCATGGGCGAGGATTCGGTCGTCGAGGTGGCCGTGGCTGTCGGAGAGTACGAGGATTTTTAAGGCCCTACCTTTGGTATTCATGTCGGCTCAAAGTTCGTTCACCCATCGCTATGCACTGCGCTTGTCCTACCACGGCGCGAACTTTCTTGGTTGGCAGCGGCAGGCCGAAGGCCGCACGGTACAAGCGAGCCTGGAGTCCGCACTGGCCACGTGGCTGCGGTCGGATGTCGAAGTTCTGGGCGTAGGCCGCACGGATTCTGGGGTGCATGCGCTCAACTACATTGCTCATTTTGATACCAATTCGGTGGTGGACTGCTCCGAAATGGTCTACCGCATGAATCGCTTTTTGCCCGACGACCTGGTCCTGTTTGAAGCGGTTCCGGTTACCATGGATTTTCATGCTCGATTTAGTGCAGTGTCGAGGGCCTATCAATACCGAATTCAGCGCAGTAAGGTGGTTTTTGGCCGCGATACCGCTTGGCAACTGGATCGATCCTTGAATGTGCAGCTATTGCATCAAATGGCCGCCAGCATAGTTGGCACGCACCATTTTGGTGCATTTGAGCGAAGCGGGAGCGCTCCGACCAACGGAATTTGCCGCATAAGCCATGCCCAATGGAATGTGTTGGGCGATGACTTACTTTTTGAAATTGAGGGATCTAGGTTTTTGCGAAACATGGTCCGCGCCTTGGTCGGAACCATGATGGAGCAAGCCATAGCCGACCGGGGAATGGACGCTTGGGAAGCCCTGCGCCAAAGCCAAAAAAGGTCGGATTCGGGCCCGTCAGCGCCTGCCCAGGGACTTACCTTTGCGGGCGCGGCTTTCGCCGAGTGCCTGTTCGATGGCCGAGAAAAACCCCAATTCATCCCCAAGCGTTAGCGGCAAAGTCTTTGACTGGGCGGTGCTGCGCAGGGTTTTGCAGTTTGCTAAACCCTACCGATTCCTGCTTCGCGCTGCAGCGGTTCTGAGCATTGCCTTAGGAGCCGTTACGACCCTGAGGCCCTATTTGGTCAAGGTGGCGGTAGACTATGCAGTAGAGGATCAGAATTTAACCATGCTTCACTGGAGCATTGTCTTGCTGGTCAGCGCCTTGGTGGTCGAGGCCATCGGTCAATGGTTTTTTGTACTGGCTACCAATGAACTTGGCCAGAGGGTAATCCGTGACGTGCGCGTGCGTTTGTTTGGGCAGTTGCTGCATTTTAATACGTCTTTTTTTGACAGCACTCCCGTGGGTCAGTTGGTCACGCGGACGGTGAGCGACGTGGAGACGATGGCCGATATTTTTGCCGAAGGCTTGCTGGTAATTTTTGGGGATTTATTTAAAATTTTCCTGATGATTGCGGCGATGTTCCTGCTCTTTGACGCGGGAATGGTGGCCGTCAGTTTGTCGGTAATCCCGATTCTTTTTTTAGCGACCCGTTGGTTTCAAAAGAGCATTAAGTCTGCTTTTACCGACGTCAGAAACCAAGTAGCAGCGCTCAACACCTTTGTACAAGAGCGGATTACGGGCATCGCCGTCGTACAGCTTTTTGGTCGCGAGGGCAAGGAGGCCAGTCGTTTTGAGGCCATAAACCAGCGACATCGCGACGCCAACATTAAAAGTATTTGGTATTTTTCTTTGTTTTTGCCCATAATTGACATGCTGTCTGCACTGTCTATTGGGCTGGCAATTTGGTACGGAGGCTGGCGCTCGCTGGTGGATCCGGGCAGCGTAAGCATTGGTGATTTGACCGCCCTGACCCTGTTCATCAACATGCTGTACCGTCCGCTTCGGCAGCTTGCAGACCGCTTTAATACGCTTCAAATGGGTATGGTTGCCAGCGATCGGGTGCTCAAGCTCGTGGAGCGCGACGACCAACTGGAGCGGCCTGGCGCACACCGCGGGTCCAAGGTCATGGGCAGTGTAGAATTCGATCGGGTGTCTTTTGCCTACCAAGAAGACCAGCCTGTGCTCCATGAGGTCAGCCTGTCGGCGAAGCCCGGAGAAATGCTTGCCCTCGTGGGCTCTACCGGCAGCGGGAAGTCCACCTTGATCGCCCTTTTAGCGGGTATGTATCATCCCAATTCGGGCGAAGTTCGAGTGGACGGGGTGGCGGTTAAGGACTGGAATTTTGCCGACCTCCGAAGCCGATATGCCCTGGTGCAGCAGGACGTTTTTCTTTTTAGCGATACGGTTCGCAACAACGTAACGCTGTACCGACCCATTCCCGATTCCGACATTATGACCGCCGCAGAGGCCATGGGCATTAAGGATTTCTTGCTAAGCCTACCCGGCGGACTCGACTACGACGTCAAGGAGCGGGGCGGAATGCTCTCTACTGGGCAGCGTCAGCTTTTGGCTTTTTTGAGGGCCTATTTGGTCAACCCCGACGTGCTAATTCTTGACGAGGCGACTTCTTCGGTGGATTCACAGTCCGAGGCCTGGATTCAAAAGGCCACGGAGACCATAACCGCTGGCCGCACGTCTATTGTGGTTGCGCACCGCTTGGCGACGGTGCTTCATGCCGACCGCATCGCAGTGCTCGAGCACGGTCGGGTAGTAGAACAGGGCAGCCATAGCGCCCTACTCAAGACAGGAGGGGCTTATGCCAACCTCTACGCCAAGCAGTTTTTTGGGTCTCAAGAGGCCTAGGGAATCCGCTCTACGGAGATTCCACGCAGCTCGAGCGCGTCCAAAACACTGTTCCATTCCTCGGATTTGGTGATTTGAAAGGCAACCGTAGGCGCATTCTGTCGAACGAAAAAGGCGTACATACCTTCTTCAAAGGCATAGGCAATTACCCGCCCCTCGCGCTTCCAGCCCTTAATGCGCACTCCATAGCCCATAAAGTCACCCATGGGGTCCACCTTAGCATGGTAAATGCGAAGCACCTGAGACCATTGAACCTTCTTTGGGCCAACGTTGAAGGGACGGTATTGTATGCTTAGGCCGTCGGAGTTTGCCTCGATGCGGCAGGGCCTCATGATGAGCCAGGCGGTAAAAACCTGAATGCCTAGTGTTGCGGCTATGGCCCAAGCTACTTCGGCGTTCCAGCCCGTCTGGCTCGAGACGGCTACCATCATAACCATTGAGGTAAAGGTGGTTATTCCGATTACCCATAAAAAGCCTTTTGGAATGCGGAATTCGTCGCGGTACATGCCGCGAAGATACTAGCCGACTAGATTCTTGAGGGCAGCGTCGAGTTCCTTGAACCGGTATTCAAAGCCCAGATTCTTCCATTTTTGGGCGGAACAGTGGGTACTCATCAGCGCAATTTGCGCCATCTCGCCGAGCACAAACCTTAGTGCCCAAGCGGGCGGAGCCGGCATCCAAAAGGGCTTGCCGAGGACTCGGGCAAGTGCTTTGCTGAAGTCGCGGTTGGTCGCAGATTCGGCCCCCACGCCGTTCCAAATTCCGTCCAGTGCAGAATCCGTGGCCAGTCGAGCCACCATGGCTGCCAAATCGTCGGCATGAATCCAAGGCATCCAGTGCTTGCCGTCGCCCAAGGCGCTTCCGAGTCCGATGCGAAACAAGGGGAGGAGTGTGCCGAGCACTCCGCCACCGTGGCCCAGTACGATTCCGATGCGGATTTTTGCCACCCTCAGACCAAGGTCGGCAAAGCGGTCGGACTGCGCCTCCCACTCTCGAACTACGTCGCCCAGAAATCCCTTGGCGCCTCCGTCGAGCTCGGTGTATACTCGGTCAAGGCTGTTCGGGTAGATTCCCACGGCCGAAGCTCCAACGAATACCTCGGGCCGGGCAGCCATGGCTTCAATGCCGCGGTAAAGGGTTTGAGTACCCTGAATTCGGCTGTTCATTATGTCCCTTTTATGGCTTGCCGTCCATCGGGACGATACCGAAGCTCCGGCCAGGTGAATAATACCATGAGCCCCATCCAAGGCGGCCGGATCCAACGTTTGCTTCGAAGGATCCCAACAATATTCTCCCTCGCGACGGGGATTTCGGCTGAGTATGCGTACAGTATGCCCTTGATCGACAAGGGCTTGCTTGACGGCTCGTCCAACGAGTCCGGTTCCTCCGGTGATGCAGTAAATCATAGTTTCTAAACACGAACTTAGCGCCTCAGTTCGCAACTACAATGCATTCCATTCAGCCCCATAGTGCCTGGCGCAGCCGATACATCGCATCCGAAGATTCGCGCAGTCCATTTTTTCTGAACCAGGGCGCTCCTTCAAACGGAATCTACCACCAGATGTACGACTACGTCATCAACCCCGAATGGGACGACATCGGATGCGAAACGCTTTTTTTGAAGGTTTTATTTGTGGATTACGCCGAGGGATGCGCCATCATTGAGCTCATCGGCGAATGGAACGATGCGCTTCACAACGACATTATGGAGGTCAAAAGGCGGGTAATCGACCCCATGCTCCTAGAAGGTATTCAACGCTATGTGCTCATCGGAGACAATCTTCTCAACCTGCACGCGGGCAGCGAGGAGTACTATGCAGAGTGGGCCGAGGAAGTCGAAGAAGAGGGCGGTTGGGTTGTTGGACTCAACTTTCGCCAGCACGTTTTTGAGGAGCTGGCGCAGGCAAGAATTAGTCGATACCTCTGGTCTGGAGAGCGGTTTCGCCTAAGTACATGGCGCGTTAAAGACCCCTTGAGCCTCTGCCAGGCGGTAGAAATAATGGTGCAGAAGCGCCTAGGAATGTAGCGATCAGCGCAGGGCTACGCGGTGCATCCAGCCGTGGCGGTCTTCAGCGCGTCCGTAACGAATGTCGCTAAGTGCCGCGCGCATGCGAGCTGCAATGCCGTCCTCGGGAACCGGCACCGAATAGAGTTTGTCATCCATTCCAAAGGCCTCAATGGGGCTCACCACCGCGGCGGTTCCCATACCAAAGGCCTCATGGAGTTCTCCCGACAGGGAAGATTCGATAATTTCCTTTACGGAAATTGGGCGTTCCTCTAAGGGAATACCCCAGTCCTTGCAAAGGGTCAGAATGGAGTCGCGAGTTATACCGGCCAAAATCCGGTCGCTCAGGGCCGGGGTGATAAGGGTTCCGCGAACAACGAATGCGACATTCATGGTGCCGGCCTCTTCGAAGTACTCGTGGTTGTGGTGGTCGGTCCAAAGAACCTGCTGGTAGCCTTGCTGCACAGCCTCTCGGGTGGCTAAAAAAGCCCCTCCGTAGTTGCCTGCTGCCTTGGCGAATCCCACGCCGCCCTCGGTGGCGCGGGTGAACTGACGTTCGACTTTAACTCTAACGGGCTTGGTGTAAAGCTCTCCCGACGGGCTGGTTACGATACCGAAGGTGTATTCTTCAGAGGGGCGAGCCGTAATGAATTCACTGCTGCCAAACAAAAAAGGACGCAGGTAGAGCGATTGGTTGTCGCCAAAAGGTACCCAGTTTTGGTCGACCGCGATAAGGGTATCAAGACCGTTCATGAAGAGTTCTTCGGGCAGTTCCGGAATCATCATTCGCGCACCACTGCGGTTAAGGCGCTTCGCGTTGTCGCGCGGACGAAATACGGCTATACCTCCGTCGGCTTGGCGGTAGGCCTTTTGGCCTTCAAAAACAGCTTGACCGTAGTGTAGTGCGTGCAGGGCAAGGCCCTGCTTTAGTGGTCCGTAGGGTTCAACACGACCCTCGTCCCAGTTGCCGTTGGAGTATTCACTGAGAAAGGTGTGGTCAGAAAGGCCCGTGCCGAATGCGAGGTTGGCAAAGTCAACTTCACTAATGCGGGATTGGGTGGTGCGGATAATCTTCATTGAGGCAAGATTGGGTTGTGGCTTGACGTCCGCGCCAAAGCAGTGCAAAGGTACGTATTTTTGCATTCTTATAACTCCACAATGCGATACTATCCTACCTTCTTAGCTGCCAGCATCCTATTGGTCTCTTGTGCCCAAAACCCCACCGAAGAGGCTGTTGTTTATGATTACTTTGGCGATTCAAGCCTCATTGCCAGCGAGGTGCTCACGGGCGCCCAGGTACTTGAAGCACTGGAGTCCAGCGACTCCGTTTGGGTCACCTTTGAGGCTCCCATTCAGGCCGTTTGCCAGACTAAAGGCTGCTGGATGGAGGTTGCGCTTGACTCCAACGTCACCGGCTTGGTCCGCTTCAAGGACTACGCATTTTTTGTTCCTATGGATGCCAGCGGAGAGCTTGCCCGCATAGCGGGGTCCGTTCAAAAAAAGGAGTTAAGCGTAGAGTGGCTCCAGGAGCAGGCTCGTGACGCCAACGAACCAGACAGCGTGGTCGCTGCGATTACCAAGCCTGAGGTACGCCTTACCATCAAGGCCTCTGGCGTAGCACTCCCTCGAAAAGAAGCGGCTATTGCAGAGGTAAAGGAATCCGAAGCAAAATAGCCGGAGACCCATGCTTAAGCTAAGCCTTGCCCTTGCGGCACTTGCCCTCGCGGCGTCCTGCAGTCAGGAGCCCAGTGCGCCAAAGAGGAATCCGCGCTTGCCTGAGCCCAGTGCTCTAGCGGCGACCATGCAGGCAATGACGGCCGACATGGAGGCGCTCAAAATCAAAGCACAAGAAGGAACGCTGACCCTTTCTGATGTTGAATCCTTGCGGATGGCTCACGAGTCCATTAAGACCGACCAGCCTACCAAACCTGAGGACATTAAAGAGAGCTACCCGGGTTTTGCCGAGGCCTACCTCGCCAACCTCGACAACCTTTATCAGGCAATTGAAAATCAAGGAGATGTGGAGGCCCAAATCGAGGCCTTCAACGCGGTGATTTCAACCTGCGAGTCTTGCCACCAGCAGCATTGCCCTGGGCCGCTCGAGCGCATTGGCGGCATCAAGGCTGCTGCTCTCGTTCCCTAGCAACGACGTCATTGTGCTTTTGAATCATTCGGGTCGATGAGCTTGCGCACCGTCAGGGTCTATGGCTTTCTTGAGGATGATCAAGGGAGGGTCCTGGTCAGTGCGGAACGCTTCAGGGGAATGCCTCTGGTGAAGTACCCGGGTGGCGGAGTAGAGTGGGGTGAGGGCCTTCGAGAAGCTCTGGCGCGCGAGTTCCAAGAAGAGCTGGGACTCGAGATAAGCATTGGCGATTTGGTCTTCTTTAACGAGTTTCCCGTCATTTCGGCCTTCGATTCGAAGTACCAAGTGTTTAGTTTTTTCTACCGAGTGACCGCCCTAGGTACCCTGGACTTTGCAACCTCTGTCGAGGTGGAGGTTCCAGAGAACGACGGAGAACGACCGGTTTGGGTACACAAGTCGGAACTCATGAGGGTTCCGTTTACCCATAAGATTGAGCAGGAGGCCACCAAGGCCTATTTGAAAGGCAAGTAGCTAGTAACTAGTTACGGGTTTCTGGTTTGAGCCAAGATCCTTCGATGGGTCGGATGGGGGTCCAGTCCCCTTTGGTGGTCGCGACACTGTCCAAGAATCGTCCTTGGGCTTGGCGAGCTTCGCTGATTTTGAGGCGTTCCCAGCCCAACCCTTGATCGGTATAAACGTGCATTCTCCCTAACCAATCGATGTCCAGGGGATCGCCAATGGCTCTCAAGGCAGCCATTCTACTGTCTATGCTGCAGCCACTGGCGGCAGTGCGCCCTTCGTCAGCTGCTATGGCGAGCAGACGACCCTCTACCAAGGTATATCCCGCGTGCACCGGGACCCCATGCGCCGCCCAATCTTGGCAAAGCTTCTCAAGACCTTTATGGAGCAGGGATTCTTCGTCGGGAGCGATGGGTCTACTTGCAACAAAGCACCAAAATCGAGACTCGTCGGGAAGGTCGCTCCATGAAACTAAAGGCATGGCTTAAAGGTCGTTTGCAGTAGCGATGGCCTCGGCGATGTCGAGGACCTGAACCTGGCCTTCTTTGCCGTGGTGGGTAACACCGTCGGTAAGCATTAGCTTGCAGAAGGGGCATCCGACCGCGATGATGTCAGCCCCGGTGGCGATAGCCTCTTCGGCGCGTACGTGGTGAATCTCGGAGTTTCCGGACTCCGGCTCCTTAAAAATTTGTGCGCCGCCAGCTCCACAGCAGAGGCCGTTTTTTTTGCTCCGCTTCATCTCGTGGATTTCGGCGTCGAGTTGTGCCAAAAGGGTGCGCGGTGCTTCGTATTCCCCGTTGGCTCGCCCCAGGTAGCAAGGGTCGTGAAAGACAATTCGCTTGCCCTTGAAGCTGCCGCCCTCCACGCGCAATCGCCCGTCGCGCAGGAGCTGTTCGATGAACTGGCTGTGGTGAAACACCTCGTAGGTTCCGCCCAATTGCGGATATTCGTTTTTAAGCGTGTTAAAGCAGTGGGGGCAGGCTGCAACTATTTTCTGCACGCTATAGCCGTTGAGGATTTCGATGTTTTGAAGCGCCTGCATCTGAAAGAGAAACTCATTGCCAGCTCGACGTGCGGGGTCGCCGGTGCAGCTTTCTTCAGCGCCGAGCACAGCAAACGACACTCCGGCGTGGTTCAGGAGCTTGGCCACCGCTTTAGTGACTTTTTTGGCGCGCTCGTCAAAGCTACCGGCGCATCCAACCCAAAAGAGGACTTCTGCGGTTTCACCTCGTGCGGCCAGCTCGGCCATGGTGGGTACATTCAAACTCATAGGGGGTCGTTAAATACTTCAACCGTTGCGGCGCGCTTGACTAGGGGGCTAAATGTGCCCGTGTATCGGGTGGCCCTCACGATATGGTTGTCAATCCAATGGTAGTTGCCTCCG